>CAIZDF010000375.1 GCA_903931645.1 uncultured Tolumonas sp. | reverse complement strand
CTGATCAACAACATCGCAAAAGCACACTCCGGTCTGTCTGTATTTGCCGGTGTGGGTGAACGTACCCGTGAGGGTAATGACTTCTATTATGAAATGAAGGAGTCTAACGTTCTGGATAAAGTTGCGATGGTGTATGGCCAGATGAACGAGCCACCAGGAAACCGCCTGCGTGTTGCGTTGACTGGTTAGACCATGGCGGAAAAATTCCGTGATGAAGGCCGTGACGTTCTGTTGTTCATCGACAACATCTATCGTTACACCCTGGCCGGTACTGAAGTATCAGCTCTGCTGGGTCGTATGCCATCTGCGGTAGGTTATCAGCCAACACTGGCGGAAGAGATGGGTGTTCTGCAAGAACGTATCACCTCAACCAAGACTGGTTCTATCACTTCTATCCAAGCGGTATATGTACCTGCGGACGACTTGACCGACCCGTCACCAGCGACCACGTTTGCGCATTTGGACTCAACAGTTACATTGAGCCGTCAGATCGCAGCTCTGGGTATTTACCCGGCGGTTGACCCACTGGATTCTACCTCTCGTCAGCTGGATCCGCTGGTGGTTGGTAAAGAACATTATGATACCGCACGTGGTGTACAGACAGTTCTGCAACGTTATAAAGAACTGAAAGACATCATTGCCATCCTGGGTATGGATGAATTGTCAGAAGATGACAAGCTGGTGGTAGCGCGTGCTCGTAAGATCGAACGTTTCCTGTCACAGCCATTTAACGTAGCGGAAGTATTCACTGGTTCCCCAGGTAAATACGTCTCTCTGAAAGAGACTATCCGTGGCTTTAAAGGCATTCTGGACGGCGAATACGACGATCTGCCAGAACAGGCATTCTACATGGTTGGCTCCATCGACGAAGTGGTCGAGAAAGCTAAGAAACTGTAAATCAGGCAGGAGGCTCTATGGCTGAGATTACCTTCCACCTGGACGTGGTCAGTGCCGAAGGCATGCTGTTTTCCGGTCGTGTCGAATCCGTTCAGGTTTCTGGTGCGGAAGGCGAGTTGGGGATCCGTCACGGCCATGCGCCGTTACTGACTTCCATCAAGCCGGGTCTGGTGCGTCTGGTTAAATTGCATGGCGCCGAAGAAGTTATGTACATCTCCGGCGGTATGCTGGAAGTACAACCGGAAGCTGCGACTGTGTTGGCTGACACGGTGATCCGTGCTGCTGATTTGGATGAAGCGAAAGCGCAGGCTGCTAAACGGGCTGCCGAGGAGAAAATCCACGGTCACCCGGGCGATGTGGACTATGCGACCGCGATCACCGAGCTGGCAAAAGCAGTGGCGCAATTACGCGTCATTGAGATCACACGTAAACGCTTCTGATTTACGGTTAAAAAGAAAAGCCAGAAGA
Source organism: uncultured Tolumonas sp. (assembly GCA_903931645.1). Taxonomy (GTDB): domain Bacteria; phylum Pseudomonadota; class Gammaproteobacteria; order Enterobacterales; family Aeromonadaceae; genus Tolumonas. The sequence goes on along the minus strand of CAIZDF010000375.1, from coordinate 8,624 downwards.
GCGATCTTCTGGCTTTGTTGTTTCTGCTTACTACAAAATTAAAACTTCATGGTCGCCATGATCCAGGCTTTATCAGTATCAGTCGCTAATTGATCGGCATTGTAATGTGCGTATTTCACCATGCCAGTCAGATAGTTGGTAACTGGATAAGCCACCGCAAAATCCACTTCGTTACCGTAATCCTGCCCATTTTCATCTGATTTAAACGAGTGCCAGGTCAGGCTGGTGGTAGTCCGGAAGCGTTTGGTTGCCAGATCGATATAGGTATCACGAATACCATTCGCGGTTGTCGTCAGGAATTTATCGGCAAAACCCTGAAATTTATGCAGCGTTGCTAATGGGGTGGCAAAGCCTTTTTTCCCCGCATCAGAACCTAAAACTTCGTAACCTGGCGTCAGCGTGAAACCATGCCAGGAGGCCGCGAGTTCAGCCCGATAGTAGCGAGCCGAATAATCCGTTGGATTATTACCCGCATCGGTTTGGGTGGCATAGGCCAGATGTGGTTTGAGGAACGGCAGTAATGTTCCGTTGTATTCTACGCCATAGGTGTTGCTGCTATTACTGACGGGATCGTTGTAATCAAGCAGATAGGCAAACGCGGAGACGGTTTGATTCCCGGTTACTTTATAGTCGGTGCGGAACAGATGGAAATCACCGTCCAGTTGACCATTTGGGCTATCTGGGCCAAACACGGTATTGATGCGCCAGCTATAGGCATAATCCAGAGTCAGGGCGCTATTCGGTGTAAAGACCAGATGAGCAGCATCAAAAGTTTGTTCTAGCTGACGCCAGGCGACGCTACCAACAAAACGTTCATTACCCTGCACAATTCGCTGACGACCCAGCAGGGTATTCCAGGTATCTGCGCTATAACTTAACGCCGCTTGATTGACGACAGTGGCTTCTGGATCGGCCACGGTAGGATAGGTGGTCAGCCCATTCACGGTGCTGTTATAGCGCTCAGCACCAATGACGCTGACATTGTCGACTTCCACCAACCCTTTATAGCCATTCACGACACCACTATTCCAAGTTAGGCGCGATTTAAGGGTTGAGGCATTGGCCGGGTTTGCGGTTTTATCCTGATCGACATATTCATAGCGATAACGCAGTTGTACCGCGGTGTTCCCCCATTTTACAGCCGAGGCGATGCCATCCGGTAAACTTTGCGCTTGTGCAGTTCCTTGCGATGCCAATACCACGCCGAGGGCAATTAAACTTTTTTTCATTTTAGTACTCCGTTACATACAAAAAAAAGCCCACGGCTACCGGAGTAGTCGTGGGCATCATTGCCATAATCTTTAAGCAGTACTAAAAATGCAAAATGGATGCCTGTTTTTATTTTATTGATTTTTAAGTGTTTATTTTTAATATCTCTTTTTGGTTGATGTGTTTAGGAACCCGATCACAGAGCATTGCACCAAAAATAGTCCGAAAATAATTATCTGCGGCCAAATTGAGCGATCATCGCGGGCATTTGATTGAGGCTAAAGATCTGTTCGACAGCACCCAGTTTGATGGCCTCTTTGGGCATACCAAACACCACACTGGAGGCTTCGTCCTGCGCAATAGTATTTGCCCCGGCCTGACGCATGCTGAGCAAGCCGCGTGCGCCATCATCGCCCATACCGGTCAGGATCATGCCCAGTGCGTTGCGGCCTACGGCTTTCGCGACCGAACGAAACAACACGTCCACTGAGGGTTTGTGGCGATTCACCGGCGGGGCATCAAATACCTCGGTACAGTAAAAAGCGCCGTTGCGGACCACTTGCGTGTGATAGCCGCCGGGGGCGATCAAGGCACAACCTTGTAGTACCCGATCACCGTTTTTAGCTTCGCGCACTTCGATGGCACATAATCCATTCAGGCGCTCGGCAAAAGCGGCGGTAAATTTTTCCGGCATATGCTGCACGATGACGATGCCCGGTACATCCTGCGGGAGTTGCGTCAGGATATTTTCCAAAGCGATAGTGCCGCCGGTGGAGGTGCCGATAGCTACCACGCGATCGGTGGTTCTGGTCAGGGTGTGGTTGGTTTGTACTGGTGCCACCATCGTAACCGGTGCGGTTTTTATTGGTGACCGAACCATTGTAGTTTTGGCCTGACTGGCTTCGCGGATAGCGCGGATCAGATCATTGGCGATCGATTGTAGATGCTGACGCACACCGAGCGTGGCTTTGGTAAAGACGGCAACGGCTCCGGCACTAAAGGCTTCCAGTGTTAACGCGGTACCTTTTTCTGTGAGGGAGGAGCAAATGACCACAGGCGTCGGGTGTTGCGTCATAATTTGTTTTAAAAAGGTAATGCCATCCATCTTCGGCATTTCGACATCTAATAAGATGACATCCGGCCACTGCTTTTGCATTTTAGCCATGGCGGCTATCGGATCTGGCGCGGTGGCCAGTAAGGTCATATCGGGTTGGCTGGCGATGACTTCCGTCATGAATTGGCGGACTAAAGCGGAATCATCGACCACCAGGATCTGAATTGATTTATTCATTCCACCTCTTTATCTTGCGGTAAACTGGCTTTTTCCAGTAACGAAACACGAAACCGACCGTTGATGCCGTCGATATGTAAGCGTCGGTGTTGCGTGCCGCCAATATTTTCTTTGCTGACACTGCATTTCATGACTTGTTCCACTACATGACGCATATAGTCGACATTACGGGCGCCCACCGAGTTTTTATACTCATCTTGAGCATAGATGGTGGTGCTGCCGCCAAATAAGGCCAGTTTGTATTCATTGATCAGCGTTTTATGGCGATAAATATCCGCCAGAACACACTGCAGCACTACATCGCCATAACGGGTATCTTTGAGTAGCATGTCGCTTGGGCGTTCGGGTAACACGACATGACTGGCCATTAATAAGCGTTTTTCTGGGTGCCAGGCGCATAATGACACGCACGAGCCGAGCAATGTGATCAGGTCGCCATCCAGTTGACCAAAAAAATAGCCTCCTGGATTTAGATAAAGTGGTGGTTTATTCATACCGTTTTCCTATACACCGCTGGCGCATAGGCGGTAACGGGTAAATCAATGCCGTGTAGCCCTTCAGAATGACCGACAAATAACAAACCGCCGGGTTTTAATTGCGCGACGATACGTTCCAGTATTTGCTGTTTCGTTTTTGGATCAAAGTAAATCAGCATGTTACGCAGAAATATAATATCGAAACTGCCCAGTGTTGGCGGAAGCGGTGCATTCAGATTCAGGCATTCAAAATGTGCGTGTTGCCGCAATTCCGGGCCGACACGAAACAGACCATCCATATCGCCCACACCTTTCAGGCAATAACGGTTCAGCCATTCAGTCGGTAAATTTTCCGTACGTTGTAAGGGATAAACGGCTTGTTTGGCTTTATCTAACGCCTGACGGCAAAGATCAGAGCCCATGATTTCCCAATGAGTGCCTTTTTCCAGCCCTTCATTTGCGATCATGGCTAAAGAATAAACTTCTTCTCCACTGGAACAGGCTGCACTCCACAGGCGTAACGGACGGCGAGGGTGTTGTTTTAGGAGTTTTAGCAACAAATCGAAATGCGGTTTTTCACGGAAAAAGAAGGTTTCGTTGGTAGTGAGTAGATCTACGGCAATTCGACGTTCTTCTTGTTGCTGTGGATTTTTTAACAGGGCGACGTAGTCAGAAAAAGAGTCTAACTGCAGTATGCGCAAGCGTTTCATTAAGCGCCCGGAGACCAACGCACGCTTATGGGCAGCCATCTGTATGCCGGAAATATCCGCCATCAGATGGCTGATAATATTAAAATCGTGTTCGTTTAAACTGGGTAACTTCTGTTCCATACCTAGTCCTTGAGCACATTCTCAACTCCCAACGGTTCGTGCATTCGTTGCAGTTCGTCTTCGCTGAACAAGGCTTCTGCATTCAAAATGATCAAGAAACCATTCTCTTGCCGTGCCATACCCAGAATAAATTGTGTACTGATCCCGGTACCAAATTCGGGTGGCGGTTCAATCTGGCTTTGCTCTATATCCAGCACTTCATCAACGGCATCGACGATCAATCCGGCGAGTTGGCTGGTTTTACCGATCGGCAGTTCGAGGATAATAATACAAGTCCGCCGGCCTACTTCGGTTGGTTTACCGCCAAACCGAAAAGCCAGGTCGATCACCGGAACCACATTACCACGTAAATTCAGCACACCACGCACGTAACCGGGCATCATGGGCACAGTCGTGACCTGCCCATATTCGATGATCTCTCTGACCCGATCGATTGGCAGGGCCAGCGCAGTTTGCATGCAGCGGAAAGAGAGGTTTTGCCCTGCACCCCAATCAGTTGTTGGCTGATATGGTGTCACTTCCCGCGTTGTATTGTTTTGTAATGCCTCCATCGCGTTTACTCCTAGAACTGCACAAACTGCTCATCATCATGGTCTGGTTGTAGGCGCGCTTTGATTTTTGCCGGTTTGGCTTTGGGCTGCCGAGCTATTTTCTGGCTGGTGGGTTTAAGTGAGGCATCACCATTGACCTTGAAGTAATTGATGAGATCGATCAATTGCCCAGCTTGTGCGGTCATCTCTTCGGCAGTCGCAGCCAGCTCTTCGGAAGCGGATGCATTTTGCTGGGTGATCTGACTGAGCTGACTCATGGCAATGTTGATTTGTGCGACGCCACTGGTCTGTTCCTGAGAGGCGGCAGTGATTTCCTGCACTAAATCGGAGGTGCGTTTGATATCTGGCACCAATTGTTCAAATAAATTACCCGCTTGTTCGGCCAGCGACACACTGCTGCTGGCGACTTGGCCAATTTCTTGTGCCGCAATTTGGCTGCGTTCCGCCAGTTTACGTACTTCCGCGGCAACCACTGCGAAGCCCTTACCGTGTTCGCCGGCTCGCGCCGCCTCAATTGCCGCATTCAGTGCCAACAGATTGGTTTGGTAGGCGATATCATCAATGATGCTGATTTTACCGGCGATCTGTTTCATGGCACTGACGGTTTCTTTCACTGACTGACCACCGCGTTCTACATCATTAGCTGCTTTCGATGAGATAGAATCAGTGACTTTAGAGCTTTCCGTGTTCTGGGCAATGGACGCAGAAATCTGCTCCATTGAGGCGGAAGTTTCTTCCACACTGGCAGATTGTTCGCTGGCGGCCTGGCTTAATGATTGCGAGGTGGCACTAACTTCTTCCGACGCGCTGGATAACGCATCAGAAGAGGAGCGCACTTCACCAATGATATGATTTAACTTCGCGACCATCTCTTTCATGGCATAGAGCAGCGATTGTTTATTGTTTTCGTTAGTTTCTACTTCCACAGTCAGATTACCCGCTGCAATTTGGCGGGTAATATCGGCGGCATAATCCGGCTCACCACCTAATTGCTTCACGATACGGAAGGCGATGAAAAAGCCCATTGCTAAACCAAATAAAATGCCGGCAATACTGGCGGCAAACATCAGCATCGAACTGCGTTCATATACAGCTTGTGCGTTAGCCGCTTGTTCTGCGGAATGCTGTGCTTTTTGCGTTACAATTTTGCCGACTTGTTCCATCACTGACTGAATGATGGCTGACATATCGTGCTCAAGATAGGCATTAGAAGGATTAGATTGCAGTAACGGTTCGGCACGTAACATCGTTTCAACTTTCGCGGTTTCGCTTTTGTACGTAGGCCAGATACGATCAAACTCAGCAATCAATGCCTTACCTTCCGCAGAGGTAAATTTAGGTCGGGCTTCATTGATGGCGGCCTCTACATCATCGACACTCTTACGGAAACTTTGTAAGTTTTGCTGTTTCCGCTCTTCAGTTGCAGCCAACATGGCTGCCCGTAAATAGCGGCCCACGGCGAGGAAATTCATACGTGCTTTGGCGGCAGCCTCCAGACCCAATAAGTCTTTTTGGTACATTTCGGCAGCCATACCATTGATATCGCGCATGTTCATATAGCCAATACTGCCGACTGTCGCCGTCACTAAAGACATCATGAGGAATGCAAGTATTAAGCGTGTTCTTAGTTTCATCCCACTGAATAAACTCATGGTTTTCTCCCGTAAAACTGTAATTTATTAACTAAGATGCGCGTAAACGGGAGTGCGAACTATATCTCGCATCCGTTGTAGCATCCCTGGAATATCGAGGATCAGAGCAACCTGACCAGAGCCTAAAATACTTGAACCACTGATATCTTTGAGTTGGGTAAACAGAGACCCCAACGGTTTGATCACAATCTGTTGTTCGCCGAGCAGATGATCGACCACAAGCCCCAATTGCTGTTTGCCGTGACTAACCACCACAATGTTTTGGCGTTTAGCTTTTGAACTATGAATAGAGAAATGCTGGCGCAGATGAATCAGCGGTAACGGTTTGCCTCTGAGTTCACGGTAGTTATAAGTGGTAGCGTCATGCCCATCTTCAGCCTCCAGACATTCGGTCACCATATCCAGCGGTATCACCAATGGGGTATCACCGACGCTCACCAGAAAACCATCAATGATTGCCAGCGTCAGCGGCAGCCGGATGCGCACACAACAACCTTTACCAACGGATGAATCTAGTTCTATGGAGCCGCGTAGTGCATCGATACTGCGTTTTACAACATCCATTCCAACACCACGACCGGATAGGTTGCTGATGCTGTCAGCAGTAGAAAATCCGGGGGCAAAAATCAACTGATAAAGTGCTTGTTCATCCAGTTGTTCATTAGTATTTAACAGCCCTTTTTCGAGCGCTTTTTGACGAATGCGTTCTGGATTTAAACCCCGACCATCATCTTGTACCTCGATCACCACATTTCCAGATTCATGGTAGGCATTCAGACGTAACACCCCTTTGGCGGGTTTGCCGGCGGCCAAGCGTTCTTCTGCTGTTTCGATACCATGATCCAAGGCATTGCGAACCAGATGGGTGAGTGGATCAGCAATTTTATCCACCACCGTTTTATCCAGTTCGGTCTCTGCACCGTTGATTTGTAAGTGGATTTCTTTACCTAAATCTTTGCTGGTATCGCGGATCAAACGATGAAAACGCGTCAAGGTATCGCCGATCTCTACCATCCGTAGACGTAAGGCGATTTCACGGATCTGTTCGACATACTGGTTAATGGTCGACATGGATTCCTGCAACAACGGATTCTCTTGCTGGCGAGCCAGTGTTTCACCACCCGCCGCAGCAATGACCAGTTCGCCGACCAGATTGATCAGATCGTCCATTTTTTTGGCCGATATTTTTAACAGTGCGCTTTCATGCTGTTTCTGTTCGCGGATCTGTTGCTGTTTTTGCAGGGCGGCATCGACAGCAATCGCTGGAACAGCACCATCTTGCACTAACATATCGCCGATTTTTGCCGTCGGCGTTTGTTCGGTCTGTTTTTGTAGACTGCGGGCCAGTTCATTGGCGGTGAGCAAACCACTGGCCACCAGAATTTCACCGAGCCGATCTTCATCTTGCGGTAATGCCGCAATCAGAGACAGATAATCTTCTACCTGACTATCGGGTGGCAGTATGCGGATCTGCGCTAATTCCTGAATGAATTCAAAAACGGACTCAATTTCTGCTTTACTGGCTTCTGTTTGCAGATCAAGCTCCAGTCCGAGATAACAACTTTCTGCCTGAAAATCGGGCCAGTCCGGCAGTTCGCTCTGGATGAGGTAAATGTGTTGCAGGGTGCCTAATTTACGCAAGTAACGAACAAAAGATGCCGGGTCAAAACCGTATTGCAGCAACTGACGATCAAAACGCAGCGAGATATGCCAGCTGGCCAGCAGATTGGCAGCCGCAACCGGTTCTCGTTCCAATGGATCGGGTGATGTGGTGGCCGCTGGTGGCGTAGGTAAGCCACTGTTACCCAGAGTTTGTAATAGGCTCAGTAATTCGGGGTTGGCTTCATCCAGGGCGGAAGGGGTGCCGGTTTGTTCCAGTTGTGTAATTTCGCCACGCAAGATATCCAGCGCACTCAATAATGCGGTGATCATCTCTCCGTTTAGTACCAGCTCGCCATCCCGCACACGCATGATCAGATTTTCCATCTGATGCGCAAAGCGGACAAAGCCATCGAGAGAAAAAAGACCCGCAGATCCTTTCAGGGTATGCATAGCACGAAACAAGCCATTGATCGTATCTTCATCAGCGGATTGCTCATCGAGTGCCAGCAACGCTGTTTCTGCACTCTGGATCAGCTCTTTGGCTTCTTCCAGAAAACTGACCAGTAATTGTTCCCACTGCTCCTGATCAAACATGGTCACTCCTTAATGCTGTGGCAACACAATGTCGTCACCAAAAAAGGCAGCGAGCTGAAAAAGGTCAATTAATTCAATCACAGCCTGAGAGTGGCGGATCAGATGCAGGTGTTCGCCCAGCCATTGATGTAGCGCGAGTAGCAGCTGCAAGCCAGCCGTGTCGATTTCATCCACTTCTTGTAAGTCGACCGTGAGTGATTCCGGCGCTGTCAGCGGCTTCAACATCTCTTGTATCCCGGCAACTTCGTAAATCGTTAACGGACCGCTTAACGATAAATTCCATTGTCCGGCAGCGGACTCTTCCAAAGTAACCGGCATGATAACCTCGCGTTACATAAGTAGTTTTTCTACAGCAGCTAACATTAGTTCCGGCTGGAAGGGTTTGACGATCCAGGCTTTGGCACCGGCGGCCTAGATCG
>CAIZDF010000374.1 GCA_903931645.1 uncultured Tolumonas sp. | reverse complement strand
CCAACTTAATAGTCAGTGTATTAATCGATTGAACAACTTGTCTTAATTCCAGCGTCTTTGGTAACGGGATTGTTTGATTAAAATGATGTTGTTCAATTTCTACTGCTTGTTTGCGGATCCAATCCAGTGGACGAAGCAAGAATCGCAAAGCTGAAGTGACTAAGATGGATACAACTACAAAGCAGAGGATATAAGCCCATAACAAATTGGACATAGCTCGCCATAGCTGGAAATAAGCATCTCCAGGATGCCCTTTAACTTCTAGTTTTCCGAGCTGAAGCCAACCTGAAGTTAATACCGTTTCGTAGCTTTCACTTTTAAACAAATTCAACTGTGTAAACCAATGCGGAACACCTTCGATATCGGTTTTGTTCAATTTTTCAATTGTTTGTTTAGACGCAAGAAGATCAAGGTGTATTTTTTGGTAATAACCACCATCAAAAGCTGCATTAATTACCGATTCTGCACCAACTTTATCACCAGCTTCTAAGTATGGAGTTAATGATAAGCCAACAGAATTAGCAGTGTTAATAACCGAAATGCGTTGTTGCTCGGCCAGGTAATCTCTCGTAGATTGGAACTGCACTGCGTAAGCAATAATTAATAACCCAGCAAAAAGGCATATCACGAAAGCGAGTATTTGCTTATAAAGAGTCATGATTAGTTATCCAAATTTAAAATTGGTCGGTTCATATGCTGAGTATTGAATCTTTTTTGTAGATCGGTCCATAAACTCAATCGATCTGAGTTTCCTGCCAACTGGCCTTGGCCTTTTGCTTTCATCAACCATAGATGACTACCATTGAAGCTATATATTGGAATTAAGTCTGTTCGTAAATTGGCTGGTTTAATAACCGGATCAAGATTATCTAATATCACAGGCATTGATGAAGGCGTAGCGTAATTTGCAACTACCATATGAAACTGATTGTAGCGAATCGCTTTAACATATATCAGCCGCAAGCTCTCATCTGATACACCCATTTCTCGTAACGTAAAGTATTTAGCAATACTAAAATCCTCACAATCACCGCCACCTGCTGCAAGAAACTCTACAGGAGAAGCCCAGTAATCTAGTTGTCCCCATAACTTAATATCATCAATGAATATCTGCCTATTAAAAAAACGGTTTGTTGCTTCTAATGCTTGTTGTTGATTCCATTTTTCAGCGTGAGCTCGTTGCACAAGAAGGCGCCAATCGATAACTCGACGCGCAGCTCTCGAACCATATTTTTCCTGAACTAAATCAATCAACTGCCGATCTTTTGTATCAAGAACATCAGCAAGAAGATTCTGGTAAACACCAACAATTAACAATGCGCCTAATAACAAGGCGCATTGAAATCGTCGATAATTAGCGAATATGGTCAACGACCACATATGTTGCTACTTCTGCCATTCAGCCGGAGCTTTAAAACTCACACTGTCCAGCAATTTACCAGTTGCATTGAGTATGCGGTATTCTGAATATAACTCATCATAATCAGTATTCACTGCATTTTGACGTGCTTCAAAAAGTTCGTTTTCTGTATTAAGCACATCCAATAATGAACGAGTGCCCAATAAGAATTGCTTACGATATGCCATTACAGTGTCATAGATCGCTTGAACATGTTGCT
>CAIZDF010000373.1 GCA_903931645.1 uncultured Tolumonas sp. | reverse complement strand
CTAAGCCCGATACTCTGACTCCCTTGGCAAGAGGGCAACTTCTATTTATACAAATAATTAAAGGATAGCGGGTATGCAAAAAAATATACTGATTGTAATAGATCAAGCAGTAAATCAATGTCTTGACATGGATTTGTCTAAATTCAATCAGCTTGAAATTGTAATTGGTGCCAGCCAGAAAACGTTACCAGTTGCATTTGTAAAGGAATTGCTACGCATTCAGAGCATGAGTGGTGTGCCAGTGGATTTATTGACCACCAAAGGTACTGGCAGTCATCATGTTGAGATGTATTTGGCTTGGTTGTTAGGTCGCCATATTGAAAAAATGCCAGATGCTTACATTACTGTTATTGCCAATGACATTGATGGCGACAGCTTGCTGAATAATTGTATCGATGAGGAATATCACGATCGTATCTGTATTATTCAGGATGGTGGTGCGGCTGTTGCAGCTAAACCAGCTGAACTGCAATTTGAAAAACCAGTGCAGAAAAAAGCACCTATTGAAGCAGTGACAGCAGCACCTGTTGTAGCTGAAGAAAAGGTTAAGCAGGCTGATAACAAGTTGATCTCTAAATTGATGGAGCGGAAAGATATTCTGGAAGCGCGTCATCCGATCACCGGTGAGCCACTGCCTGAACCATTGCATACATAATGTCTGTAGCTGATTGTTTGGGGCTGCAATGACGCAGCCCGTTTCTCAACGCCAACGCGAGCAAGATGCGTTGGCGTGGTTTTTTAAGCACTCGCCTCATATTCCTGACTTACATTGCAAAGTCGCTGAATTATCCGATCTCCCTGCGTTATTACACTTGGAACGCTATTGTTTTAACCCCTATCTGGCATTTGGTCGGCGGCGTTGGCGCTATCTGATTTCGAAATCGTGTTGCTCGACTATTTTGTTATTTCAGCACGAAATATTGGTGGCCTATCTTTGTTTGCTGCCACATCAAGGCTGGCGTGGTCTTGAAGTTCGCGCGCTGGCGGTGCATTGGTTACATCGGCAAAAAGGGTTAGGACGTTGGCTGATGCGCTTGAGCCAGCATCTGGCTCAGCAATGGCAGTTACGCACGATATATTTGTCGGTAGATTGTGAAAACATGCCTGCCCGAACTTTATATGAACAGATGGGCCTGCAAATATCGGGTCAGTTAGCCGACTATTACGGCCTAGATCGGCATGGCCTGCGCATGCGTTTTAATGTCGAGTCACATGATACAAAGGGCTTGCTGGAGCAAGCTTAGTTTTTGGGAACAGGTTGCCGGTAACGTGGAGTGACCCGAGGGGCAGTCGGGCTTGATACTAATCATCTCATCAAGCCCATCGTTACGGAGTCAACCCTATATGAAAGTCGCTATTATTGGTGCAGGCAGCACAGTGTTCATGCGGAATATCGTGCGTGATCTGTTACAGCAACCCGCCTTAACCTCCACACATATCGCGTTACAGGATATCGACAGTAAACGTCTGCAAGAATCACAACTGGTTGCCAGACAAATCATTTCCGCGTTGAAAGTGCCTGCTATCGTGAGTGCCAGTATGGAACGTCGCGAGGTTCTACAAGGCGCGGATGTGGTGATCACCATGTTTCAGGTAGGTGGTTATAAACCTAGCACGGTGGTTGATTTTGATATTCCGAAAAAATACGGATTACGCCAAACCATCGCGGATACGTTAGGCATTGGCGGTATTATGCGTGGCTTGCGTACGGTGCCTGTACTGGTGGGCATTGCGCGTGATATGCGGGAGTTATGCCCTAATGCGTTGCTGATGAATTACGTCAACCCTATGGCGATTTTAAGTCTGGCGGTGCAACGTATGGTGCCGGAAATTCAATATGTTGGGCTGTGTCATTCTGTGCAGGGCACGGCGGAAGAGTTGGCGCATGATTTGGGAATTGAACCAGCCAATCTGGTTTATACCTGTGCGGGTATCAACCACATGGCGTTTTATAACCAATTTACGCAACGTCTGCCGGATGGCTCGACAGAAGATCTGTATCCGCGCTTAAAAGCATTGGCTGCCGCAGGCAAAGTGCCGGATGGTAATCGTGTTCGTTATGAAATTCTGCGCAAATTTGGCTATTTCGTAACGGAATCCAGCGAGCATTTTGCCGAATATTCACCGTGGTTTATTAAACGTGATCGCTCTGATTTAATCGAAAAATTTAATATTCCACTGGATGAATATCCGCGTCGTTGCGAAAAGCAGATGGCCGATTGGGCCGCTGAGTTACAACGTATCGAAACGGAACATGACATTGAGATCAAACAAAGTCGTGAATATGCCGCCTCGATCATTAACTCGTTGGCGACCAGCGAACCATCGGTCATTTACGGTAACGTGCTGAACAAAGGCTTGATCGATAATTTACCGCCAGACTGTGCAGTGGAAGTAGCTTGTCTGGTCGATCGCAACGGCGTACAACCGGTCAAGTTTGGTCGTGTGCAACCGCAATTAGCGGCGTTGATGCGAACTAACATCAATGTGCAGCAACTGACGGTGGAAGCCTTGATGACGGAAGATCCGGAATATATCTACCATGCGGCTTATCTTGATCCTCACACCAGTGCGGAACTGGATTTAGATCAAATTCATGATTTGGTCGATGATTTACGTCGCGCACATGGTGATTGGTTGCCGCAATTTGCCCGCATGTAATGAGCGTGAGCTGTAAGTGACAGCATTAGGCTGTCACTTTTTCTGTTGTATATACCCAAAGTAATTGGCGTTGCGGCTAGGCGACAAGAGAACGAATTCCCACGAGCATAGATAAACTATGTGAGTGGGGTGAGTGAAAGCTGTCAACAACGCTGCAACTTCAAGAACAAAGGGTATAAAGTTGTTCTGCTGCACTACGGGTGTTTAGCCGATATTGATGCGGTGTGACCCCACCAGTTTATGAAATGACTCGTAGAAACGGCTCATCGCGCTAAAGCCGGTGGTTAATGAGATATCTAAAATGGAGCGATTACTTTCCGCCAGTAATGCCCGTGCATGGTTTATTTTCATCATGGTGATGTGATCTTTGATGGAATAACCCATCACCTGTTTAAATAGGTTCATCGCATAATTTGGATGCAGTTGCAGTTGCAGTTGCACTTGTACGGCCACTTCATTCACTCTGATTGCTTCATGATAGTGGGCGGCAATAAAACTCAGCATTTGCTGAATGTAGCGAATTTTCCGTTCATTCATTTGCAGGCTGTGCAGTTTGCCGGGGGAGGTGTGTAGCAGTTCTTGCCAGCCAGACACCGCGACCCGTTTCATCATTAACGTGATCTCTTCTTGCATCAGCTGATACAAACCATGCGAACTACTTTTGCTATCGTTATGCCAGCGGCGTAATTCGTGGCTGCCAAACAGATCTTTAACATTCGAAATTATGACACTGCCATGCAGGATTTTATTTAACAGCAGATCATCAACCGGCAGGCCTAAAAAACGCGACAGCGGAATATTTATAACACCCATTTGCGAGCAATTTTCACAGGCGATCAGCCGGTGTGGGATCACCCCCCAAAATACGCCAATATGGCCTTCCGGAAGTTGGATCTGTTCATCGTTGATCAGATAACGCACCGGGCCGCCGAAGGGAATATTCACTTCCACCTGTCGGTGCCAGTGATAGCCCGGCATATCGCCGGGCTGACGGAATTCAACGCTTAATACTTCATCGGCTTGTAGCCAGCTTAATGGGCTGATTTCCGCAGGGTCTTGCATTTACAACTCCTGTAAAACCCTTTGCATTTGAAGTTACAGCGTCGTTCTCTTGTTGCTTTGCTGTAACTCCAATTACTTTGGGTATAGGTAATTTTTAAGTGTTGCCAGCCGCCAGAATTTCTTCAAT
>CAIZDF010000372.1 GCA_903931645.1 uncultured Tolumonas sp. | reverse complement strand
GGCTGAAATCCATCACGACAAGTGCTCCCATTGACAACAGAACTCCTGGGATTAAGAATGTGTAAAAAAGGTTGATGTAGTAAACGATCGGATATTCTTGTGGATTGGGGATGTAATGTGACAACCAGGCATCCGGGAAGTTAATGTTGGCGTTTGGATGGCATTTCTGGCATGTTTTTAGCAGATTTGTCTTGATTGACAAACCCCTTTGCGGGTCATCCACTTTGACAATATCATGAACACCATGGCAGTCATAGCAGACCGGTTTATTTGTGACCGCGTCCGGGGATGTTTTCGAACAGATGGTGACGGTCGTGCCGTGAAAATCGGATACATACGTATTCAAAACCTGGGTGGAAATTCCGTACTTGTCCATCCGGTTTGGATCGGTATGGCATTTTGCACAAATTTGAGGTGATGACAGGCGGAAGGCAGAGGTGGTGGGATCTTCAATACTGTGAACGCCGTGACAATCGATACAGGTTGGCACATCCGGGTTTTTTTCATCGGTCAGTGCGGCCCCATGCACGCTATTTCGATATTTTTCGTAAATCGTGCTGTGACACTTTTCGCATGTCAGGGGTATCCAGGTGCGCGTTTCGGGCAGGAGCTGTCCGGTATTTTGATCTTTGAGACGTTTTACCGCATGAGCTGAATGGCAGTCTGTGCATAAGGCAGCTTCCAGCATGCCCGAAGCCAGCGCTGAACTGTGTACGCTGTCTTTTTGTTGCTGACCTTGCAGTTTGTGACATTCACCGCAGGCTGCGTTTAACTTTAGCGTGACTTCCCGGCGACTGTTGAAGACGAGACCGTGGCCGCTGGTTGCTTCAAATCCAATATGGCATCCAACGCAGGTGATCCCAATTTGTCCGTGCACCGAGTGGTTGTATTCATCGGCGTCCACCGACAGGTCGAAAAGATCTTTCTTTTGAATTCCAATGGTTGTGTTGAAGTTTTGATTTGCATGACACTTCAAACAGGCCGCATTATCAACATCCGCCGGCAGTGAAGAATTTGGCATATCAGCCAAAGGCACGCGGCCAATAGCATTGGCCGCTGAGAAAGAAAAGCCTATGGCGATAAATAGTATCGCCAACCCGATCGTTAGAAAGGCTTTGCGAAGGCGCATTACTTAGGCTCTCCTGGTTTTACTTTATCTTTTGGTTTTCGTTGCAGCCGTTCTAATTCTTTGGTGTGAAATTCCTGCATCTCTTTTTCGCTTAGTTTTCCAGTGAAGATGCTAAGATTTAATCTCTCAATATGCACATGATAAAAGTGCCAGATCAGGATGAATACTGCGGCAGCAATCGCTTCGGTGCTGTGCATCAATTTGGCCGCGGGTACGATCCCGCCTGGTAGAAAATTAGTAAACCAGAGCGGAAACCAAATAACCAAACCGCTGATAATCATCAAGATGAAGCCAAAAAAGACAAACCAGTAGGTTACCTTCTGTTCGAAATTGTATTTTCCAAACTTCGGTTTGTCTTTCCGGATGAACAGTAAGTAAAGGATCATTTGGCCGGCATCGCGCAAATCCTGCACTGTGGGAAACATACCGGCTGAAAGCTTGCGGCGGGAAAGTTGGTAAATGGCGCGACCCAAATGGTAAACCGCTTCCAGGATCAATACGATGGCCGCGATATGGTGAATTTGCTGGATGAGATACACACGGTCAGGGGTGGTTAAGATCGCCTGACTCCAAGATGCATCCCGATATTTTTGTGGCAGGCCAGTTAATAACAAAACCGTGGCGCTCAGGAAAAGCAACATATGTTCCCAGCGCTGTCCCAGATTGAAGCGTTGGTATATTTTTTCTACTATCACTGGCGAGCTGGTTGTTTTTGGTTGAGGCGTCATGGCAGGCTCCTCCTCACGCGGTCAACAAGGGAGCGGATGATTTGAAGTACCACGTAGATGATGCAGATCCACAGGATGAAGGGTGTAAACGACGAGTAAAAAGCATCCACATAAAATAGGAATGGTGTGCGTTGCAGGCTGATTTTATTATGCCCGGTCCATGCATCTGTCCAGTTAGGCCCGGTGCCCGGATGGCATTTCTGGCAGGTGGCCAGCAAATTGGTGGGGTTTACATGCGAGGCGGGATCGGTGGTTTTACGCATGTCGTGAATGCCGTGACAATCAGTGCAGACAGCGCTGTCGTGCCAGATTGTCGGCCAGCGGGATTTGTACACCGACACATCCACCCCGTGCCAGGAAGTCTTGTAAATGCTGTAGACATCGGATGGTAGGCC
>CAIZDF010000371.1 GCA_903931645.1 uncultured Tolumonas sp. | reverse complement strand
TTGACCAAGTCGGTGATGACGTTACGCTGTGGGGTGAGGGGTTGGCGGTTGAAACCGTTGCTGAAGCCATAGGGACTATACCCTATGAGCTGATCACCAAGCTGACACCACGAGTTATAATGGAATACAAATGAAAATAAAAACGCCGACAAATAAGTCGGCGTTTTTATTGGCATGAAAGCGATATTAAAGTGCTGGCAGGCTTGGTGTTGATTCATCCGCTTTTTCTTCCACCGGATCTTGCTGCCATTTTACTGTGCCTGGTGTCCAGTAGAAGTAAAACCAAGGCTGTTCAGTTTTCCACTGTGGAAAGATGATTTCCAGGCTGTTTTGTTCCTCTTTGTAAATAGAGGTCTCCAGATTAATCTTGGAACAGACCAACATGGCAATGAAGGCTACGAATGCCCAAAAGAACAGTTTTGAAAACATACAACATCCTTTGTCGCTGTCAGCGAAAAATCACTCAAAACAGATCTCAATAGTCGCATTACCGAATTCACATTCAAACGGCATCAGGATCTTTGGTGCATTACCTTTGTGGCTGATGGTGTGGTTAGCACCAGAAACCACAATTGGTGTAGCCATATCAAAATCATAGCCTTTTTCACCCAGAATACGTTTGGCGCCACCGGTTACCATGTTGGTAATTTCACCCACCATGTCGGTTACTTCTTCATTGATAGTGCTCGGTGCCTCACCCAGCATTCTGCGCATGACTTCAAGAGCCAAAGCTTTATCAAAAGTAATGGAAAATGAGCCCTTAGTTTGTGCTCCGACCATCCCGATCAGCCCAGAAACGTCACCTCTGGCGACATCATCGCTCTTTTTCCGAGGGGCTCCCGGTTTTAGTTCGAGTTGAGCCATAGTGCTCATCACATTCATTAACGATAACAGAAACGGATTAACAAATTCTGCGCGCATCTTATGGATATTCCTCTTGCTGACACGTCTCTGTAAAATATATTGATATAACAGAAAAAATAACGTGTTCGATTATTATGGTTTTTGGTGCAATTGCAGTGATGAAGATAGCATCCCTATAGCTAAACTCTAACATACCCGTCGCCAAGCGGTAGTTAGTGACACGATTATTTCTCACAGATGTTAAATTAACGCGGTATTTTTAAGCTTTTTTTGTGGCATGCAGTCGATTGTTGCAATGCCATAAATCTCACGTACCATATTCTGCCTTTTAGTTTATACAGGTTATTGCAGGCATGTTCAGTCCGGCCCCATCGCTTGATAGCGTTTCAGCTTATTCTCTTAATCGTTTCTCCATCGCGCCCATGCTGGACTGGACTGATCGACATTGCCGTTATTTTCACCGTTTATTGACTAAAAATACCTTACTCTATACCGAGATGGTCACCACCGGGGCGATCCTGTTTGGTAAAGGTGAATATCTGCAATATAGCCCGGAAGAACATCCGTTGTCGTTGCAACTGGGTGGTTCTGATCCTACGGATTTAGCGCGTTGTGCCAAAATTGCGGAAGCGCGCGGTTATGATGAAATTAATCTGAATGTGGGTTGCCCGTCGGACCGCGTGCAAAATGGTCGCTTTGGCGCTTGTCTGATGGCTTCTGCGCAACTGGTCGCTGATTGTGTCGCCGCGATGCGGGCGGAAGTCAGCATGCCAGTGACAGTGAAAACCCGTATTGGCATCGATGATTTCGATTCCTATGAATTTCTGTGCAATTTTATTGAGACAGTGCAAGGTTCGGGTTGCGATACCTTTGTGGTGCATGCGCGGAAGGCGTGGTTGAGTGGTTTAAGCCCGAAAGAGAACCGTGAAATTCCACCGCTGGATTATGAGCGGGTCTATCAGCTAAAACGTGACTACCCGCATCTGACGATTGCCATTAATGGTGGTGTCACTGATTTGCAGCAAGCTAAACAGCATCTGCAATATGTTGACGGTGTGATGGTCGGGCGTGAAGCGTATCAAAACCCCTATATGTTGGCGCAGGTGGATGCGGAATTATTTGCTGATCATCATCCGGTGCTTTCTCGTCATGAAGTTGTTATGCAGATGCTGCCATATATTGATGCCCATTTAAGCAGTGGTGCAGGCACCTTGTCGCACATTACCCGACATATGTTGGGTCTGTTCCAAGGTATACCGGGGGCTCGCGCCTGGCGCCGTCATCTTAGTGAAAATGCACCGCGGAAAGGTGCCGATACCTCGGTGGTGCTGGCTGCCTTAAAACATGTGCAGGAATGTGATCTTGCTGACTAAATAATAACCATAATCATCTATAGTCAAGAGACCTGTCTAGCCGGAGGTCTCATGGTGTCGTATTCATTGGCGGAAGAATTTCCCGATCTGAGTGATCGTTTTACACGATTAAGTCATGCAGATCCTGAATTTGCAGCACAGCTGGCTTCATTTTATGCGGTAGATGCGCAGATCATGACGTTGAGCGGTGGTGATGTTTCGGGCGTTTTGACGGACTTAACCACACAACGGTTGCGTCTGAAAGAGTCACTATACCGGCAGCTATTGAACAAATGATCACATTATCAATATGTGATCTTTATCCCTCTTTAAGCATGTCTCACTGGAATCCAGAAGAAAAACGATCTGACACTGCAATTTAGAATTGATTGTTAGATTTATTCATCTGGGGCAAACATGAACTTGCGTGGTGTGGTTTTTGATTTTAATGGCGTATTGCTGTGGGATACGCATTTGCATGAACAGGCATGGCAACTGTTTTCTGAACGGCTGCGCGGCAAAGCATTCACACATGAAGAGATGGATCTGCATGTGCATGGCCGGAATAATCGCCATACCTTAACCTATCTATCGGGACATGAATTAACGCCAATTGAACTCAATGCGTTGATAGAACAAAAAGAACATACCTATCATGAGCTGGCCATTGCTGCCGGTGCTGAATATTGTTTTTCACCGGGTGCCGTTGCGCTGTTAGATCAACTGCAACAGCGTCAGATCCCATTCACTATCGCTACTGCTTCCCCAAAGTTAAACGTCGATTTTTATTATCAGCAGCTGGATTTAGTCCGGTGGTTTGATCCGGCTAAAC
>CAIZDF010000370.1 GCA_903931645.1 uncultured Tolumonas sp. | reverse complement strand
GCCAATACTACAAGCTATTATTTTATCAATAACAACTCAGTAACATTATGCAAAAAGTAGCGTTTTAATATGCAAAATCGTTTATCTCCGCAGCAGGTCGATGGTATCCTTAGCTGGCTCAACAATATGGATTTATTTAATTTGGGGTGAACAAATGTACGAGAAGTCTGTACTAATTACTGCTGAAAACGGTCTGCACACACGTCCTGCTGCGCAATTCGTTAAAGAAGCTAAAGAATTTCAAAGCGAAGTAACTGTGATCAGCGGCGGCAAATCTGCTAGCGCTAAGAGCTTGTTCAAACTGCAAACTCTGGGTCTGGTTAAAGGTACCACTATCACTATCCGTGCTGAAGGTAGCGATGAGAAGAAAGCGGTAGATAAACTGGTTGCCCTGATGGATACACTGGAATAATCCGGTTTTTTTCCATTAGCACTTTTTATCCCTGTTAACACAACAACATAGGTACGGCTATGATCTCTGGTATCCTGGCATCGCCTGGCGTTGCATTTGCCAAGGCCCTGGTGCTGAAAGAACAACACATTGTTATCAATCAGGCTCCAATTTCTTCTTCTCAGGTTGATAGCGAAGTTGCTCGTTTTTACGAAGCTCGCACCAAGTCTGCACAACAATTGGAAGCCATCAAAGAAATGGCTGGTAAGACTTTCGGTGAAGAGAAAGAGGCTATTTTCGAAGGCCATATCATGCTGCTCGAGGACGAAGAACTCGAACAGGATATTCTTACCCTGATCCGCGATGAACTGTTCAGTTCTGATCGTGCAATCCACCAAGCCATTGAGCAATACGCTTCTATGATGGCAGAACTGGATGACCCATACCTGCGCGAACGCGCCACCGATTTCCGTGATATCGGCAATCGTCTGGTTAAAAACGTACTGGGTATGGAAATTGTTAACCTGAGCACTATCGATGAAGAAGTGATCTTGGTTGCTAACGATCTGACTCCATCAGAAACCGCTCAGATCAACCTGAACTACGTGCGTGGTTTCGTAACTGATATCGGCGGCCGTACCTCTCATACCTCTATCATGGCCCGTTCTTTGGAACTGCCAGCGATTGTAGGTACTAACGACGTTACTAAACGTGTACAGAGTGGTGATTTCCTGATCCTGGATGCTATCCACAATCAGGTGCATATCAACCCGACTGACGAAGTTATCAGCAAAACTAAAGCTGCTCAGGCTAAATTCCTGGCAGAAAAAGCAGAGCTGGCTAAACTGCGTGAATTACCTGCAACCACTACAGATGGTCACCAGGTAGAAGTCTGCTCTAACATCGGCACCCTGAAAGATATGGATGGTGCACACCGTAATGGTGCTGAAGGTGTTGGTCTGTACCGTACCGAATTCCTCTTCATGGATCGTGATTCTCTGCCATCTGAGCAGGAACAGTTCCAGGCTTATAAAGAAGTGGCTCAGTCCATGCCTGATAAGCCAATCATTGTTCGTACTATGGACATCGGTGGCGACAAAGAACTGCCTTACATGAAGTTCCCGAAAGAGATGAACCCGTTCCTGGGCTGGCGTGCTGTGCGTATCTTCTTTGATCGCAAAGACATCATGCACACTCAGTTACGTGCGATTCTGCGTGCTTCCGTTTTCGGTAAGCTGCGTATCATGTTCCCAATGATCATTTCTGTGGAAGAGTTCCGTTCACTGAAAGAAGAACTGGCTGAACTGAAAGAAGAACTGCGCAGTGAAGGTATCGCTTTTGATGAAAGCATCGAAGTTGGTATCATGGTGGAAACACCAGCCGCTGCAGTAATGGCTCGTCATCTGGCAAAAGAAGCTGATTTCTTCAGTATCGGTACTAACGATTTGACTCAGTACACTCTGGCGGTTGACCGTGGTAACGAGATGATTTCTCGTCTGTACAACCCACTGTCTCCAGCAGTATTGAATCTGATCAAACAGGTTATCGATGCATCACACGCTGAAGGCAAATGGACCGGTATGTGTGGCGAATTGGCTGGCGACGAACGCGCTACCGTACTGCTGCTGGGTATGGGTCTGGATGAGTACTCAATGAGTGCGATGTCTATCCCACGTGTGAAACAATTGGTTCGTAGCACCAGCTATGCTGTTGCAAAAGATCTGGCTGACCGTGCATTGGCATCAGCTACAGCTGCTGAGGTTGAAGCGATTGTAGATGAGTACTTTGTGAAGAACAGAGCAGTCTGATAGAATCGTATTGATCAACATAATTATTCAGGAGCTAAACCATGGGCTTTTTTGATTTTTTGAAGAAGATGGTCTCTTCTGACAACGGTGCAACGGATACTGCCGGTATCGAAATTTTTGCTCCATTGTCTGGTGAGATTGTACCGATTGAAGACGTACCAGACGTGGTTTTCGCTGAGAAAATCGTCGGTGATGGTATTGCTATCAAGCCAACAGGCAACAAAATGGTTGCTCCATGTGACGGCGTGATCGGTAAAATCTTCGAAACGAATCATGCATTCTCTTTGGAATCAGATTCAGGTATCGAACTGTTTGTTCACTTCGGTATTGATACTGTTGAACTGAAAGGCCAAGGCTTTACCCGCATCGCGCAGGAAGGCCAGCAGGTTAAGAAAGGCGACACCATTATTGAGTTCGACCTGGCATTCCTGCAGAGCAATGCAAAATCAACTCTGACTCCAGTTGTTATTTCTAACATGGATGACGTGAAGTCAATGACCAAACTGTCTGGTCCAGTGACTCTGGGTGAAAGCCCAGTATTACGCATCAAGAAATAATAACCCTTCAGGTTGTTAAAAGAAGCCGGCTGAAAAGTCGGCTTTTTTATTATCTAATTTTATTTTCAATTAACTGCGCCTCCCTGAATTTTTCACTGTCGTAAATAAACAGCCATAAAAAAACCCTCCGAAGAGGGTCTTTTGCATCACAAAGGTATAAACTTGGTTATGCCAACAGGAATTCACGCAGTTTGGCAAAATCTGCAGGCATAAATGCTGACAGCAGTGGCAGATCTGCACGATCAGCCAATTCTTTTGGTAATGGCAATGTGATGTTCAGGATCTCTTCCACGCTTTCTCTGAATTTCGCCGGATGAGCAGTACACAAGAATATGCCAGTTTCATCAGCAGCCAGTTGTGATTGCAGCACGTCCCAGGCGATCACACCGTGTGGTTCGCACAAATAACCTGCTGCATGCAGTTTTTTCAGGCTGGCACGGGTTTCTTCGTCAGAACGCGCGGCATAACCCAGCTCTTTCAGATCCCAACCATTGACCTTAAACAGCTCTTCTACACGAGGCCAGTTGTTTGGACGACTGACATCCATTGCATTTGACAGTGTTGGCACTGTTTCTTTAGGCGACCAAGTACCTTCCGCCAAATAACGCGGCACTGTGTCGTTGGCATTAGTAGCTACGATAAAGCGCTTCACTGGTAAGCCTAACGCTTTGGCGATCAGACCAGCAGTCAGGTTACCGAAGTTACCAGAAGGCACTGCAATCACCGCTTGTTCGCGCTGAGCCTGCGGCAGTTGCGCAATCGCTTCAAAGTAATAGCAGATCTGGGCAACCAGACGGCTGATATTGATAGAGTTTGCTGAATTCAGACCAATCGCCTTTTTCAACACTTCATCATCAAATGCCTGTTTCACCATCGCCTGACAATCATCGAAAGTGCCTTCGATCGCGATAGTGCGAATATTGCCACCCAGTGTGCAGAACAGTTTTTCCTGCAGCGGACTGATTTTGCCGTTTGGATACAAGATCACGACTTCAATATTTGGCAGACCGTAGAAAGCGTGCGCTACCGCAGCACCAGTGTCACCGGAAGTTGCGGTCAGGATAGTGATTTTTTCGCCTGTGCTGAACGCAGTCAGACATTGCGCCATGAAACGACCACCGAAATCTTTGAATGCCAGTGTCGGGCCGTGGAACAATTCCAATGCATAACAGTTGTCAGCGAGCTTCGCCAGCGGTGCCGGGAAAGAGAACGCGGTCGCTACCATTTGTTCCAATTGTTCCTGAGACAGCTCATCACCGATCAAGTGTTTCAGAATAGTCACGGAACGTTCTACCAGTGGTTTCTCCAGCAATGCACTCACATCGGCTAACGGAGCAATCTGTTCTGGGAAAAACAGACCCTGGCCACGGCCCAAGCCTTGTTTCACAGCTTGAGCAAAACTGACCTGTTCTGAATGATCTTTGATGTTGTAAAGCTTCATAGTCCTTGTCCTGTAATTTGTGTTCCCTGACGATCAATCTTGCAGACATGGCAGAAACCATCTTCATTCTGGATGAAGTTGGCTTCCAGCCACTCTTTCATACGTAATGCCTGTTGCTTATCAGTCATCGCAACAAAGACAGTTGGGCCTGAACCGGAAATACCGGTAGCCAGTGCACCAGACATTGCAGCATGCTGACGCACTTCGTTGAATTTAGGAATTAATGCCTGACGATAGGGTTCAGCAATAACGTCTTTCAACATCGCTGAAGCCAATTTCTCCTGACCGGTGTGGCTGGCATGCACGAATGCAGCCAAACGACGACCGTAAGTCAGGCAATCGCTACGGCGATATTGTGCTGGCAGAATGGCACGCGCTTCCGCGGTAGAGATGCTGATGCCTGGATAACAAGAGACCCAGAACCAATTATCAAATGTTGGCACTGACTGACTGATGACACCCTCTTCTTCGATCATCAACTGCAGGCCACCCAGATAACATGGCGCGACGTTGTCATAATGGATCGAACCGGAGATTTGACCTTCCAGCTCGCCCATCAGCAATAAGGCTTCGGTCTGATCCAATGCATAATCATGAAAGGAATTTAATGCGGCCAGTGCAGCAACAATACTGGATGCACTGGAACCCAAACCTGAACCAATTGGCAGATTTTTTTCCAATACCATGCGCAGCGGTTTAATGCTTAAGCCACGTTTTTTCAATGCGGCGGCATAACCCAGATAGCAGTCTTAAACGATATTTTTTTCTGCTTCTGCCGGTAATTTATGTGAAAAGCGGCCCTGACAGCTTAAAGCAAACGGAGCGTCATGATCGGAAACTTCAACACGATCGCCTAACAGAGCACCATCAATAGGTGCCAGAGCGGCACCTAATACGTCAAAACCAACACTGACATTACCAATCGAGGCCGGAGCGTATGCTACTACGGTCATGAATTATACCTCTTGCTTCCAGTTCAGGGTGCGCAGCAGATCTGCAAAGACCCCTGCCGCGGTTACTTCAGTGCCCGCACCGTAACCGCGCAAGACCAAAGGGATCGGTTGATAGTAGGTAGAGAAGAACGCCAATGCGTTTTCACCATCTTTCACTTTGAATAACGGATCGTTTTCGTCCACTTCTTTAATAGCCACTTTGCACTGACCATTTTCGATGCTGCCGACGTAACGCAATACTTTGCTTTCTGCTTTAGCTGCGGCAACACGCTCACGGAACCAAGCATCGGCTTCTGGCAGACGCTTGATGAACTCATCTGTAGAACCAGAAGCATTAAATCCTGGCGGCAG
>CAIZDF010000369.1 GCA_903931645.1 uncultured Tolumonas sp. | reverse complement strand
GCTGAAGTTCGTTATAACGATGCCGAACGGCAACGGTTACGACTGGTTGATTTAGTCCAAAAAGGCTCCGTTTCACGCCGCGAATACGACAGTGCCACCACAGAAGCACAAGCCGCCGCCAGTGTGCTCAAGCAAGCCAGAGCTGAACTGGTACAAGCCGGTGAGAATCTCGGTTTTACCCGCATCGTCGCCCCGTATGCTGGTGTCGTATCCGCCCGCCATGTGTCATTAGGTGAGACCGTCAACCCCGGCCAGCCATTACTCAGTGGTTATGCCTTCGAAAATATGCGCGTGGTGGCTTCTCTTCCTGCACGTTACGTCACCCAGTTAAAAGAGACGACGCCATTACAAATCACCTTTCCTGATGGCCAGGTCATTACGCTGCCACAGCATCAGCTGTATCAGTTCGCTGATCCGGCCAGCCACAGCTTTACTTTGCGAGCGAATTTGCCGAAACAAACCACTCCCATCTGGCGGAATGGCAGCTGGGTGAAATTAGCCATGCCATTAGACTCCAAGCCGAAGCTGCTGATCCCGGAAAATGCGGTGTTGCGGCAAAACGAATTGTCGGCAGTGTATCTGGCAGAAAAAAACGGTTTTGTGTTACGGCAAGTGCGGGTAGGCCGACACTACGACGGGCAAATCGAGATCCTTTCCGGCCTGAACGCCGGTGACGTGATTGCCAAAGATGCCTATGCGGTTATCGCACGGCAGGGAGGCCAATATGCGCCCTGATCTTGGCCTCGCCGGGCGGATCGCCCGTCAGTTCCTGCATTCCCCCATCACGCCGTTGCTGGCTATCGTGGGTTTACTATTAGGCATTGCCGCAGTACTGGTGACGCCGAAAGAGGAAGAACCGCAGATCGAGGTAACCTTCGCTGATATCTATATTCCTTTCCCCGGTGCCAGCCCACAGGAAGTGGAACAGCTGGTGACGCTGCCTGCCGAGCAGGTGTTATCGGAAATGAAAGATATCGACACCCTGTATTCCTTCTCGCAACCCGGTGGCTCGATGTTGATCGTGGCATTCAAAGTAGGCAAACCACGTCAGCAAGCATTAGTCGATCTGTATAACCAGCTGGCCTCAAACAAAGAATGGTTACCCGCCGGTTTAGGTGTCGGCGAACCACTAGTCAAACCGCGAGCCATTGATGATGTGCCGATCTTGAATTTAACTTTATGGAGCAAACAAGCTGACATTACGGCGGAACAACTCACGCAGATCGCGCATGGCTTGGAAACCGAGCTGAAGCGGTTACCCGGCACGCGCCAGATCCAGACCGTCGGGCGGCATGATCGGGTCGTACAGGTGACGATTGACCCAGCCAAACTCAATGCATTTGGTTTAAATTGGCCGCAAATTTCACAGGTGTTAAAAAGTGCCAATCAGCAGCAAAACAATCTGTCACTGACACAAGATAACCGACAAGTAAGCTTACAAGTTGGTGAGTTTCTTGGTTCCGCTGACGAAGTGGGTCAGTTGATTATCAGTAGCCAGCAAGGGCATCCGGTGTATCTGGCTGATGTGGCGACAATCCGCGATGGTGCCGATGTGCCAAACGCCAATGTCTGGATGAGCCAGCAAGGCAAAATCTACCCCGCTGTCACGCTGGCCATCGCCAAGCAACCCGGCGTGAATGCGGTGGATCTAAGCCGGGCGGTAAGTGCCCGCGTGGAGAAAATTCACAATATCCTGATCCCGCAAGGCGTT
>CAIZDF010000368.1 GCA_903931645.1 uncultured Tolumonas sp. | reverse complement strand
CTCTACAGCCAAGGATGCTCCAGCGAGAGTGATTCGTTTTTGAAAGGCACGAACCAACTCATAATCACCCATACTTTCTGTTTCCACAATCTCAAAAATCAGATGCTGGGCTACTGCTCTGTCAGCCAAGATATCATCGATATAATTTAACGTATCGGCATTTGTAAAATCATGAGCACTGAGGTTCACCGCAAAACTATGTGCGGTAGCTTTGATCATTTTGACGGCTTCGGTCAGCACTTTTTTTGTGATTTCAGGATACAAATTGGCTTTTTGCGCTACATGAATGAATTCGTTGGGCGGGACGACTTTGTTCTCTTCATCAAAGAGACGGATCAAACATTCAAAATGGCTGATGGTGTTGTTATTAGCATGATAAATAGGCTGATATTGCACCCAAAGTTGATCGTTTTGTATCGCTCGTTTTACCTTTTTGGTCATGATCTGGTTGGACTCCATTTCTTGCAAAATGGGCAGATCCTTATGGTAAAACACGACACTGGAATGATCTTTTCTGGCTTGTATCAGCGCTTTATCTGCTCGTGTCAGCAAAGGTATAGCATTTTCCTGCCATTTCTCCGGGCGGGAGCTGATACCGGTGCAAAACTGAATGCTGAAGCGATCTTGTCTTACTTCAATCTCTGCGTGTTTGAAATCATTTAAAACATCATTAATCGTATCGGTAAAAGCAGTTTCCTGAATATGATTAGTGGCCGCTAAGGCGTATTGCCCGCCAGTTAGATGATACAAACGATAGCTGGGAGGGTTAGTCATCGGAACCTGATTCTGAATTCGACCGGCCACTTTATTAAGTACATGGTCACCGGTATCAATACCATAAAAATCGTTGATCGCACTGAACGATAGAATATCCAAAATGGCTAAATGGCGAGGGAAAAAGTCCTGATTGTAAGTCAGATCGCGCAATAGATGGTTGCGATTGGGTAGCCCGGTTAATTTCTTAAAATAGAGCTGATCATAGATGGTTTTAGTTTTGCGGTTGATTTCATCTTGTAATGAATTATTGACCTGATCCAGCTCATTACTGGTCGTTCGGAACAGATGATACAGACCTGATTGTTGCAAATTGGCTTGTGGTTTCCATTTTTCAATTGGTTCTTGCATGACTAACGGAGCGGACTCAGACATCAACAGGCAGGTTAATGTATGCCCCAAAATATGTGCACTTTGATTATGATGGAAAAATTCACCATAAGAAAAGAAGCCCGCCGTATTTGGGTGATCCTGGAATATTTCCAGCTCTGAATGGACATCCTCTTTCAGATAGTCGAGCCGCCCGGCACAAGAATAGATAAATGCGGCTTCAGCCTGTGCTAATGGCAGCTGTGATAATAAATAGCGCGATTCTTTGGCAATATTCGGTAGATCTGAGAAAGCAAACTGTACCTTGTTGTTTTCGAGTAATTTGCCATCAAAAGTAATTGACCCGTCAGCATGAAATATTCGTGGATTGCGTGACAACGTGACGCCATTTTGTATTTGATACAGAGGAAAGTCAGCCATGGTCGTGGATAAGCTGGCGGCTACTTCCGCACCAAGATATTTAGCGTAAATATCCTGTGCTGGCTGATTATCGATAGTAAAAACCCGATTGTATTCTACGGATGTCAGTGTCAGTTGTTTACCGATCCCATTCCAACCAAAGGCATATTTATTGAGTAAATAGAGTTGGGATGAGGTGATGGAGGCTAATGCGATCCCTTGCTCGGTGATCCCGTGTTCAGTGAACTGTAATGACGGTTCAGATGTAGAGCCTTGGGATGAATAGCCACCGGCTAAAACAACATCCGGATTTAACAAGCAAAGTTCATCCAACAGAACCCCGGCTTGTTGAATCGCTGGGCTGGAAAATAACAGCATTAAACGAGTATTTTTACTCACCAAACGTTGGTTTATCAACGGAGCTAATTCTGATAAGTTTTCAGGACATGTCGGTATTAGTAATGTTGTTATCTGACTATGTTCAAAGATACAGAATTGCAGGATCGTGTGCTGAGAGTTGTAACGTTGCCCTGCGATCCATGAACCGGTAGACGTGCCAATAATCTTAGCGTTGGGTAATACAGTTTGAATAGAACTGATAATGCCTGTGACAGCCGATTTTTGTGTCAGGCAAGTGAATGCTTGTATCAGGATCTCTTGCTCATCAGCGATATGATTTTGTAAGCAAAAGGCGTGAAGTGAGTAGGGCAGTTCACTATGACTTTCTATTTCTAAGACATAAGTTTTAATCATAGGTGCTCTTCACCACTTACTTCGATTATTTTCAAACTAATAGTATATCGATTATAAACATACCGATAATCTATTCTCATGTAACTTATATCAACAACAGCTAGATTCGATGAATCCGTGATCCGTTATACATAACCTTCATATAATTTTTCTAGCTCAACAACGAGAAAATGTCATGAATACTACGATTACTCAAATCAAAGCGCACAAATCTATCCGTGCCTATACCGATCAACCGATCACAGCTGAGCAACTTGATGAAATTTTGGCTGCCGCTCAGCAAGCTCCTAGCTCTAGCTTTCTGCAGGCGGCGTCGATCATTCGGATCACGGATAAAGCGTTACGAGCTCAGATCATGCAGTTGTCTGCCGAACAAGCATACATAGCGGGTGCTGCTGAGTTTCTACTTTTTTGTGCGGATTTTAATCGTCATAAACAGATTGTTCCCGATGCTAAAACAGGGTTCGTCGAGCAGTTACTCATTGGTGCTACAGATGCGGCAATGATGGCACAAAATGCGCTAGTGGCTGCAGAGTCTCTGGGTTTGGGTGGGGTATATATTGGTGCGGTACGAAATCATCCGGCAGAAATAGGTGAATTATTAGGTTTGCCGGAACTGGTTATTCCTCTTTTTGGTTTGTGTTTAGGTTATCCAGCACAAGACCCGCAGGTTAAACCTCGTTTACCGCGCGCATTGGTTGTTCATGAAAACCGCTATCAACCGCTGAACAAAACATTACTGGCGCAATACGATGACCAAATGCGGGCTTATTATGCATCACGCACAAGCAACAATAAGGACCAAAGCTGGTCAAGTCAGATCACGGCTATTTTGGGTAGGGAAGCGCGCCCTTATATGCTGAGTTATTTACAGCAGCAGG
>CAIZDF010000367.1 GCA_903931645.1 uncultured Tolumonas sp. | reverse complement strand
ACAGCTGCCGCCCGGATTTTATGCCCGCTGGGCACCGCCAGCTTTTCTGGTGTGCATTCTGTTATTGCTCTGTGTGATGATCTTTGGCCACATAGGCAAAGGCGCACAACGCTGGCTGGATCTGGGTTTTGTGAAGTTTCAGCCATCTGAATTTTTGAAAATCGTTATGCCCATGACGATTGCCGCCTTCATGGATCGTCACCCATTACCGCCTCGCTTAGCACATATTGCTATCGCATTGGCGCTAGTGTTGCTTCCCACTTTGCTGATCGCTGAACAGCCTGATTTGGGTACTGCCGTACTGGTTGCCGTTTCTGGTTTTTTTGTGATTTTCCTTGCCGGCCTGAATTGGTGGTTGATCATTCTGGCCTGCGGTCTGCTGTGTGCCTTCATGCCGGTGATGTGGTTTTTCCTGATGCATGATTATCAACGTCAGCGCGTATTGACCTTCCTTAATCCAGAAAACGATCCGTTGGGTACGGGTTATCACATCATTCAATCCAAGATCGCGATTGGTTCTGGCGGTTTATTTGGCAAAGGCTGGTTGAATGGCACTCAGTCACAACTCGATTTCATCCCAGAACGTCACACCGACTTTATTTTTGCCGTGATTGGTGAAGAATTTGGCCTGATGGGTTTTATTGTGCTGATGCTGCTGTATTTACTGATTTTATATCGTTGTCTGCATATCAGCTTGCAAGCGCAAAACAGTTTTGACCGTCTGCTCGGCGGCGCATTATCGCTGACATTTTTCTTCTACGTCTTTATCAATATCGGGATGGTCAGCGGCATCTTACCCGTGGTTGGCGTGCCGTTACCACTGGTCAGTTATGGCGGAACAGCTATGATAACCTTGTGTGCCGGCTTCGGTATTTTAATGTCGATCCATACGCATCGCCGATTGCTCGCCTGATAACAGGAACCACCATGAAACGAATTACGACACTTGCGCTCTCATTTCTACTGGCCGGACATGCCTTCGCAGCCACATTACGTCCGGAAGATAATGCGCGTTTAGAAACATTGAGCCACGAACTGAATGTTCCCATGTCTGAGCTGTCGCAAGCCGTAGCACAAGCGGACTATCGCCAAGCCGTATTGGACGCTTTTACTAAAACCGCAGAAAGCAAACCTTGGTATGAATACCAAGCCTTGTTTTTGACAGATAAACGCGTGACTCAAGGTGTTGATTTCTGGCGCGCACATGCTGCAGATTTGGCTCGTGCGGAACGGATTTATCATGTTCCCGCGAGCGTAATTGTCGCCATTATTGGTGTCGAAACCTTTTATGGCACCAATATGGGTAAACATCCGATTTTGGATTCCCTGTTTACACTGGCTTTTTATCATCCCACCCGCACGCCCTTTTTCAGTAAAGAATTTGCGAACTTCGTAAAACTGGGCAATGCACAGGGTTGGGATCTGAAAACCCGCTTAGGCTCGTATGCAGGCGCGATGGGTATGAGTCAGTTTATGCCTTCCAGCTACTTAAGTTATGCGGTTGATTTTGATGGCGATGGTCGTATCGATTTATTCACTAACCCCGCTGATGCGATTGGCAGTGTCGCGAACTATTTTCATCAGCATGGCTGGAGTATGGGTGAACCCGTGGTGGCAGCCGCGCAAGTGACAAAACCCTCTGCACTCAGTTATGTGCAAGAGCGTGTTGAGCTAAAACAGCAATGGGGACAATTAAAGCAGGCCGGTATTAACACCACTGCACCGTTATCTTCAACGACACCGGTCAGCCTGATCCAATTGGCCCAACCGAGTTATTCTGAATATTGGATCGCACGCCAAAATTTTTATGTTATCACCCGCTATAATAAGAGTCCGTTGTACGCCATGGTGGTTCATAACTTGAGTCAGCTGCTTGCGAAACAATATTATGGTCATTAAACCGTATCCTTTTTTTTGCTTTCTCCTACCGTTATTTTTGCTGATTGCTTGTAGCAGTCAGCAATCGGAAACTGTCTCGCCAACAGTACAACCGACTAAACCACTCATTGATGTTAATGGTGCCATACCGCGATTTGAGCCACCCAGCCGGATCGGTAATAAAGATTACGAGGTGTATGGCCAGCCATACAAAGTCTGGAACGGCATCGATCACTATTCCACCCAAGGCACTGCCTCTT
>CAIZDF010000366.1 GCA_903931645.1 uncultured Tolumonas sp. | reverse complement strand
TATCTGGCGGAAATCACCGGCCATAATTATGTGCCGGCGGAAGATCTGATCGAAGCGACTTCCGATTGTGGCGCGTATCTGATCCTGCACAGCGCGTATAAACGGCTGGCGATGAAACTCTCGAAGATCTGTAACGATTTACGTCTACTCAGTTCTGGCCCGCGCGCTGGCTTACACGAAATCAACCTGCCACAACGGCAGGCCGGTTCTTCCATCATGCCGGCGAAGGTCAACCCGGTGATCCCGGAAGTGGTGAATCAGGTTTGCTTTAAAGTAATTGGTAACGATGTCACCGTCACCATGGCCGCCGAAGCGGGCCAGTTACAGCTCAACGTAATGGAACCGGTGATAGCACAATGCATGTTTGAATCGCTCAGTCTGCTCAGTAATGCCTGTATTTGTCTGCGCGAAAAATGTGTGGAAGGCATTACCGCCAATAAAGAACGTTGCGAAGCGTATGTGTTTAGCTCAATCGGACTCATCACCTTCCTGACACCGTATATTGGCCATCATGCGTGTGATGAGATCGGCAAGGAGTGTGTCGCGACCGGCAAATCGGTCCGCGAAGCAGTCTTGGAGCGCGGGTTGCTCACGGAAGCACAATTAAACGATATCTTTTCGGTCGACAACCTGAAAAAACCACGTTATCCCGGCAAACCGCGTTAAATCATCAACCCAGAGCCAGCTACCTGACTGGCTCTGGGTTTTGCATTAGCGTTTAGTATTTTTCCACTCGCCGACCAATGCTTTCGGCAACGGCAGATAACCGTTATGGGCTTGCAATGCGCGATGGTCCGCACTAGGTTCCAATGCAATGTAATAACCGTTGATATGTGCCAGTGGCATACAATCGTCCACCTCATACAAATCATCGGTATGTAATGCCTGCGTGCCAAGTAACAGTGTTTTTTTCGCCCGCGCCTTTACCGCCTGACTACTTTGCGCAACCATAAACGCCGTCGCGTGTAGCTCACCGATATAATCCGCGTGATAGGCCCCCAGATTGATAAAGTAGAGCTGCTGCTCCGATACTGTTTTTTCTGCGACCAGTTTAATCTGATAACCATCGACAACATCCAGCTCGATCCAACAATCGACATGCAGACCCTCTGGCGAGCCAAACCATAACTCCAATAATTGCGGATAGGTTTGCTCAATACTCTCGCCCACCACAAACACAACATCATGCAGTTCAATATTGGCTTTTGGTGCCCGGCCGCCCAGATAGACGGCAAATAGTTTCTGAGTCATGTGTTATTCCGTTTGTTGTAATAACTGACGCACAAAGTTCGGTAAGGCCAATGCGGCTTGATGTGTGTCGCCATTGTAATAGTTCAGACCGGTAATGCCGCGTTGCTGCAAACGTTGTTCAACTGTGTTGGCATCCAGCCGTTTCGGATCGCGTAATTGACTGGCACAGGCCATGCCCCAGAAACCGCCATACAAGGTGATCGGCACCAGCATCGGCCGCACGACCCGAAATACCGCTTTTAATTCATCAAACAGATTGCGAAAGCGGATCGCGTGAAACTGCGGCGAACCAATATGCAGTGATAACAAACCATGTTCGCCGATCAAGCGCGCGCAGTCGGCGAAAAATTCGCGGGTATACAGGGGTTCGGCGTAACCTTGCGGGTCGGTCAAATCAAGCACAATCAAATCGAATTGTTGTTGTGATTCCGCCACATATTTTAAACCATCACCAATAACGAGCTGCAAACGCGGGTCATGAAACGCACCTTGGTGAACTTTAGCGAAATATTCGTCGGCAATAGCCACCACACCGGCATCCAGCTCACAAACGACGACCTGTTCGATGCCGGGATATTTCAACAATTGGCGCGCCGAACCACCATCACCACCACCGATAATTAACGCGGTACGTGGATCTGGATGCGTGATAGCGGGAATATGGTTCAGATTTTCATGATAAAACCATTCATCGGCTTCCGAGGTCATCAGGTAACCATCCAGACGAAACACCCGGCCAAAAGCCGCGGTTTCCATTACCTCAATATGTTGATACGGGCTAATGAAATCATCCAACACCTCACCGGAGCGAAAGACAAAACCCACATCCGGCGTCAGCCATTCGGTAATAAATTGTTCCGTCAGAAGGCTTTTGTTTTTCTTCATGCTCCCTCAATATCCCTGTCTGCCCGACTACATGCTATGTTAACAATCATCACGTTATAATAAATTCTTTATCGGCGAAGTCCGTGTGCTGAATTATATTTATCGTATTGCATTAACGAGGAAAAATGATGAAAACGATCACTGGGCTCTTATTTGCCATATTCTTCCTGAGCGCTTGCAACACCATCCACGGTATGGGGCAGGATATTCAACGGGGTGGTGAAAAAGTCAAAGATGCGGCCACCAGCGTACAACAGAAACTGTAACCTCATTACATGCTGACGGAACTCGATCCACTACTGTTATTCGCCAATATCGTGATCGGTTCTATCGGCACTGGTTACTTTATCTATGGCAAACGCCAGTCCCATTTTTTGGCCTTACTGGCCGGCATAGGTCTGATTGCACTGACGTTTATTGTCACTGATTTAGGCTGGCTTTGTCTGTGGGCGCTGGTCTTGATGGCTGCCCCAAAGTTGTTGGGGCAGTATTTCTGAACTTATTTATGCTGATGCAGAGCCGATACTTTTTGGCAGGAAGAACGATACACTTCCGGGATCTGTTCTAACGCGTTAACCGTGATATCCAAGTCACGCAGCAAGCCATCTTTGACATCGTAGATCCAGCCATGTACAGCCAGATCTTGCCCACGGCGCCATGCATTTTGCACAATCGAGGTGTAACAAACATTGGCGACCTGCTCGAGCACATTCAGCTCGCACATATAATCTTGCCGTTCATGTTCATCTTCAATTTCATCAATATGGTCGCGATATTTATAATTAACGTCTTTAATGTTGCGTAGCCAATTATCAATCAGGCCATACTCTTTATTGCCCATCGCGGCAATGACACCACCGCAGTGATAGTGGCCACAGACGATGATGTGTTTCACCTTTAACACTTCCACCGCATATTGGATCACCGACAGACAGTTAAAATCGGTGTGTACCACCAGATTCGCCACGTTACGATGCACAAATACATCGCCGGGTAATAAACCGAGCAACTCATTCGCCGGTACTCGACTGTCAGAGCAACCGATCCACAAATATTCCGGTGCTTGCTGTGAGGCCAGTTTTTCAAAAAACTGAGGGTCTTCCGCTTTGATCTGCTCAGCCCATTGGCGATTTTGTTCAAATAATTGCTTCAGCAGTTTCATGCTTTTCTCCCTTTTACTGCCAAAAAAAAGGCCTCGCTAAAGAGACCTTTCATGGTTTAGTCAGGCTTACGCCTCCAGCACATCCTTGAGCTTCTTCAACGCGTTCTTTTCCAGCTGTCGTACGCGCTCCGCCGAGACGCCGTAACGATCGGCTAACTCTTGCAACGTGAGCTTGCTGTCTTCGTCTAACCAGCGGGCACGAATGATCTGCTGACTGCGTTCGTCCAAGCCTTGCAACGCATAGCTTAAACGGTGTTCTGCATGATCATCCCAGTTGCTGTTTTCATACACAGCCGCTAAGTCAGATGACTTATCTTCCAAATATTGCGCTGGCGCGAAATTGCCTTCGCTGTCGTCATCGTCATAACCATCGAAGGAGTGATCTTGACCACTCATGCGCGCTTCCATCTCAGTCACGTCTTCCGGTGACACGCCCAATTCATTGGCGACGGTGCGCACTTCGTCTTGGTTAAACCAGCCAAGGCGTTTTTTGTTTTTTCTCAGGTTGAAGAACAATTTACGTTGCGCTTTGGTGGTGGCGACTTTGACCATTCGCCAGTTTCGCAGCACATATTCATGAATTTCAGCTTTGATCCAATGCACCGCAAACGAGACCAGACGCACACCGACCGTTGGATCAAAGCGTTTTACCGCTTTCATCAAGCCGATGTTACCTTCCTGAACCAGATCCGCTTGCGGCAATCCATAGCCAGAATAGTTGCGTGCGATGTGCACCACAAAACGCAGATGTGACATAACCAACTGACGGGCAGCTTCCAAATCACCATGGTTTTGTAATTGTTCAGCCAGTTCCCGTTCTTTTTCAGCCGTCAGCATCGGTATGCTGTTTACCGCCTGAATATAGCCCTCAAGACTACCCTGAGGAACCAGAACTAAATTGCGCTGAAGTGCAGTACTCATCGAATACCTCTTTTACCTTACGTCGAATGCTTCATTCAAAGGTTGTGTAATAACATATCCCGTAAGCAATCGGGATATTTAAACTTGTTCAATATCAATTTTTGCATATCTTGTCACGCTTGTTAACAAATTTCGGGCAGAAAAAAGGGGAGACCTTAAAGACTCCCCGAAATCTGAGCATGTTTCCGATATACCAAGTATCAAAAATACATCATCACCAAGCCAAAGGAGAAAGATAACTTTCCCAACAGAATTAACCCTCAAATAATCAGACAGCGCGTTTGCACAAAAGTTCACTTTTTCTTCAAAAATTTTCAAATTAATTTTGTGAGTACTTCTTTTGGGCCCGATGGCTGCAATCTTTATTTTGGTTCAATCTCGCTTAAGTGTTTATGTACGGAAAACCACGCCGCGCCCATACTGAGCGAAACGCCGAGCAGGATCAGCAACCCACCATCGGCCGAGCCCAACCCCACCAGACGGAAACTGCTGTCATATAATTCGGCCAGATAAGTGACCGCTTTCTCACTAAGTAACAGCAGCACTTCTGACAGCCACCAGGCCACTAAACCACCCACGGCACCATACCAGAAGCCTAAGTAAAGAAACGGTCGCTGGATAAAGCCATCTGTGGCCCCCACCAGCTTCATGACCTCAATTTCCGCCCGACGGTTAAAGATATATAAGCGCAGAGTGTTGGCCACGGTCAGCAAAAGCCCGATAACCAGAAAACCCGCAAATACATGCACCAACTGACGCGCCAGACCGATGATGCCGTTCAACCGGGTCACCCACTGAATATCCAGTTTACCCTGCTGCACCGCACTTTCCTGCCGCAGGCTTTGCAGTAACTGCTCGCTTTGCTGCGGCGTGCGGAAGGCTTGCCGTGGTGTCACTTCGATCACCGGCGGTAGCGGGTTATCGGATAGATAGGCTTGCGCTTCAGAAAAACCGGACAGCGCCTTGAACTCACTCATGCCTTGCTCCGGCGAGATGTAGCGAACCGATTCCACCTGATTATTTTGCCGAATGCGATCTTGCAGTGCCTGCAGTTCTGGTTCGGTCGTGCCTTTTTGCAGATAGAGGGTAATTTGTGTGCCGTTTTCCCACTGCGCGGTGACGTTTTCAGCGTTTTTCAAAATCACCAGCAAGGTCGCCGGTAAGGCTAAGCTGACCCCGATCACGCCGATGGTCATCAAGGATGTCAGTGGTGTATGCCAGATCTCGCGCATGGTTTGTCGCAGTTGCTGAATATGGATAAACAACCACAGCGAAAAACGGCTGCCCTGCCCCGGTGTTGGCTGCACATGTGAAGTCGGTTTACGCGCCATGTTCTGCCCCCAAACTATCTTCCACTAACCGCCCGTGCTGCAACACCAGTTTACGTTGCCCACTTTCGGCAATCAGTGCTTGGTCATGGCTGGCAATCAACACGGCAACACCTTGCGCGTTCAACTCACGAAACAGTTGCATGATGTCATGCGCCAGTGCGGCATCGAGGTTACCGGTTGGTTCGTCGGCCAGCAGTAACGGCGGCATATTCACAATCGCGCGGGCAATACCGACGCGTTGCTGTTCACCACCGGAGAGCATCATCGGGATATGCTGGGCTTTGTTATGCAGATGGACTTTATCCAGTGCGGCCATGACGCGTTTTTGAATTTCCAGCGGTGAAGCACCAGCGATCTGCAGTGGCAATGCCACGTTGTCGAACACGGAACGGTCGAGCAGCAGACGATGATCTTGAAAAATCATGCCGATCTGGCGGCGGATAAACGGCACATCCGCTTTGGTGATTTGTGATAGATCGCGGCGGTTGAACAGAATACGGCCATCGGAAGGCCGTTCCTGCACGCTGATCAGTTTCAGTAAGGTACTTTTACCCGCCCCGGAGTGACCGGTCAGAAACGCCATTTCACCGGAACGCAGCTGGAAGCTGACCTTTTGCAGTGCCATGTGTCCACCGCTGTACACCTTACTGACATGGTCGAACTGGATCATGGTTTAGTGTTGTTCTCCGCCAAACAGCGCTTCGATAAAATCATTGGCTTCGAATGGACGTAGATCTTCAATCGCTTCACCAACACCGATATAACGAATTGGGATACCAAACTGATTGGCAATGGCGAAAATCACCCCGCCTTTCGCGGTGCCATCAAGTTTGGTCAGGGTAATACCGTTGACACCCACCGCTTCACCGAACAATTTCGCCTGACTGATCGCGTTTTGACCGGTGCTGGCATCGAGCGTCAGCATCACTTCGTGTGGTGCACTGTCATCCAGTTTCTTCATCACCCGCACGATCTTTTTCAGCTCTTCCATCAGATGGCCTTTGTTCTG
Organism: uncultured Tolumonas sp.; assembly: GCA_903931645.1. Classification (GTDB taxonomy): domain Bacteria; phylum Pseudomonadota; class Gammaproteobacteria; order Enterobacterales; family Aeromonadaceae; genus Tolumonas. Next base: position 678 of record CAIZDF010000366.1, on the reverse strand, counting down.
CAAACGACCTGCGGTGTCGGCAATCAAGATGTCGATGTTGCGCGATTTCGCCGCCTGAATGGCATCAAAGATCACCGACGCAGAATCAGCACCAGTATGCTGGGCAATCACCGGGATATGGTTGCGTTGACCCCAAACCTGCAACTGCTCAACGGCCGCCGCACGGAAGGTATCCCCCGCCGCCAGCATCACCGATTTACCTTGTGCCTGGAAGTGTTTGGCTAACTTACCAATAGTCGTAGTTTTACCCACACCATTCACGCCGATCATCAAAATAACATACGGCGTTTTGCTGCTGTCGATCTGCAACGGTTGGCTGACCGGCTGTAAAATAGCGGCCATTTCCTGCTTCAACAGGTCATACAACGCTTCGGCGTCTTTCAACTGATGGAACTTCGCCTGTTTGATCAGGTTTTGCATGATGCGCTGAGTGGTTTCCACGCCCAGATCGGCGGTCAGTAACTGGGTTTCCAGTTCATCAAACAGATCGTCATCGAGTTTTTTACCACGAAACAGCGCCATGAAACCGGCACCTATCGATTCACGGGTACGCATCAACCCTTTGACTAAACGGCTGAACAGGCCGGCACGTTTTGGTCGCTCTTGCGTCTCTTCGTGAAATTCAGCCACCTCGGCAGAATCAGTGGCGATAAAGTCGCTGACCGAGTCATCTACCGG
>CAIZDF010000365.1 GCA_903931645.1 uncultured Tolumonas sp. | reverse complement strand
CGGCGACGACTGGCTGCACGACGACCATGTACTCGAGCGGCTCGACGAAGCCTACACCGCCGGCGCCTGGATGACCTATGGATCATTCGTCCTCGCCAGCGGACGTCCAGGCTGGGCCACGAGGTATCCGCCCGAGATCGTGCGCGACGGCACCTACCGCAAGAATGCGTTTCTTGGCGTCCACCTGCGCACCTTGCATTGGGCGAGGGATCAGTTTTATACCCACTTCGCGTAGCATAGAGACCAAACCTTCTGACATTGATGTTTCACTAGGGCCATCGGGTGTCACCATGGTGATTTCCAGATCTTTACCCTTCATCGGGCCATCGGTCCAATTCACAATGCCGTTACCATCGGTGTCTTTTAAGCCGATATCAGCCAATAACTCTTTGGCCAGTTTCGGGTTGTAACCGTAATAAACCACGGAGCCATCGTTGACGACGCCTTCTGGATAGAGGCCGCCGGCATAAGGGCGCGCAAATGGGCCGCGTACCATCGCTTGTCCCAGAGCATTACGATCAATGGCATGACTGATGGCTTGGCGGAATTTCAGTTGACGATTGAGTAATCGGATGGCTTTTTCACGATCATCGGTGGCGCCCAGATCTTCTGATAAGTTCATAAACAGCGACCAGCCGAGGAAACGTGGGCTGAAATCCAGACGTGCCGGTGAGTTTGGTTGTTTCGATTTTTTGATCGATTCAACGTAGTTGGTCGGGTTTTCCATGTTGGCGTAATCAGCATTACCGGCGACAGTTTGCACTTCACGATCGGTCCAGGTGGACAGTTTGAAGCGCAGCTCATCCATGTACGGTAACTGCTGACCTTTTTCGTCGACCTTCCAGTAGTAAGGGTTACGGCGCAGCACGATCATCTGATCAGCTTTGTGATACACCGGTGCCCAAGCGCCCATGGTGACAACCGGTACTTTGTCGGCTGGTAACGCATTGGCGTAACTGCTGTAGGTGGCGTCTTTGTTGTATTTCGGGTGGAACTGTTTCAGCACATGCGCAGGGCCTGGGCACATCCGGAAGAAGGCCATGCTATACAGATATTGGGTTGGGCGCGGCTCTTTGAAGGTCCAGCGAATGGTGTTTTTATCCACTGCTTCCAGCGTGGTGCCTTTGCCATAGGTATCGGCATTTGCCCATGCGGTCACATGCGGATCAAGAATGTTGTCATTCCACAGGAACATGACATCATCAGATGAGAATGGTTTACCGTCTGACCATTTGGCATCTTCAATCAGATGCATGGTGAGTTGTTTGCCATCGTCAGACCATTCCCAGCTTTTGGCCAGGTTAGGCAATGGAGTCTGCTCTTCTTTCTTAATGGTCGTTAACGGACCGGTACGGGTCAGACATTCTGCCACGGTATATTCAGTGCCACCCCAGCCGGAATTTTTACCCGCGTTATAGTTCCAACCTTCCGGGCGACCACCGCTGACCATACGGAACACACCGCCATACACACCGGGGCCATCTGGCATACCTTTGCTGTTAAATACCAGCGGCTCTTTGGGCAGACGATCTTTGACTGGCGGTAATTTGCCTTCTTTCACCAGTTTATTGACCCATTCAGGTTCGGAATAAGAAGGCAGTGCCTTGTACTCCATCAGATCTTTTTGTGATAACAACATCGCTTTCCCTTGGCCAGGGAATGGCTGTGCTTTAGGGAGCGCAGATGGTTGCGCATCTGCGGCAAAGGCATGAGGCACCATGCCAAGCACGCCTGCAACGCAAAGTGACAACAAGCTGACTTTGAATGTGTGTTGTTTCATTCGTTTATCCTTATCCTTGTAGCGAGATTTCTCTCTGTCTAACCTGAAGCTGCTACGGCACCACGTTTCTTCCGTATACAGGTCTTGATTGTTTGGGTAAGCAGTAACGTGCTTACACTGCGTCCAATTTGATTAATAACGCGCTTTCAGGGTCCAGCACCGGTAAAGCAATCCCCGCTTTTGCCAGCCAGGCGCCACTGAGTTCCATCTCTTCATCCAACCACAACGGTAGTTTTTTCATCACCCCACCGGTGCGCATACTGGCCGGTTGATCTAATACCGAGAGGCGATAGTGTTTTGTCGGATCAAGCCCGGCCAAACGTGCGTTACCAGAAAGGGTATAAGTCGGCATCGCCAGCTGGCTGAACAGGAACACGGCACTGGATTGGTCTTGCGCAATCACGCCATTGATTTGCAAAGCCGGATCATGATGGTCAATGCGCACCACCTTGCCGCTGTGCAGTAATGGCCGAAGCTGTTTGTGCAGTGCGATGTAATGAGTAAAACCGGCTTGTTCTTCGGCACTCTCTTTGACCGGGTCAAGCTCTACCCCCATATGACCAAACAGGGCGGTTAAACCACGGAAACCGATGCTGTGAGTGCGGCGTGTGCAGTGGCAATGACGACCACCGATGTGCGAACCCATCACTTCCGGAGGGAAGAAATAACTCATACCTCGCTGGATTTGTTGACGCTCTAACGCATCGTTGTTATCGGAAGTCCAGAAGCGATGTGTGCGTTTCAGGATCTCGTAATCAATTCGACCCCCACCGGACGCGCACGATTCAAATTCGACTTTCGGATGGCGTTGGCGCAGCTCATCAAACAGGTCATACAGTGCTTTGGTCTGGCCATCTAATGCAGCGTAACCGTCATGACCAGGTTGCACGACTTCACGGTTCATATCCCATTTCACATAGGCGATATCGTAGCTGCCAAGTATGATGTCGAGACGTTCCAGCAAATAATCGAAAACCTGCGGTTTTTGCAGATCTAACACGTATTGATAACGACCGGTGGGTTGTTGGTAGCCGTCTAATGCCAATAACCAATCCGGATGGGCGCGGAACAGATCCGAATCAGGGTTGATCATTTCTGGTTCAAACCAGATACCAAATTCCATTCCTAAATTGCGCACGTGAGCAACGACTGGTTCCAGACCATTCGGATATTTTTTGGTGTCCAGATACCAGTCACCCAATGCGGCCAGATCATTGTTACGGCCTTTAAACCAGCCATCATCGATGATGAAACGCTCGACACCCAACTCAGCGGCACGGCTGGCCATCTGCATAATGTATTCAGGGTCGTGATCAAAATAGATCCCTTCCCAGGTGTTCAAATGCACCGGGCGTGGTTTGTGATCCGGAAATTGAATGATCTGCTCACGCACGAATTGGTGGAACGCATGGCTCATGCCATTCAAACCTTGCGCGCTGTAGGCGGCATACACCCAAGGTGTGCTGATGCTTTCGCCTTCGGTCAGCGTAATTTCGCCAGAGAAATAGAGCGCCTCTGCCTGCACAAAGCGACGACCATCAGTTTTCACATCGGAACGTAAACGGTGATTACCGCTCCAAGCCAGATGGAATCCCCAGACTTCACCTTGTTGTTCGCTGAAACTGGTTGCTCCTTGCATAAAACCGGGGAAATATTCGTGGGAAGTACGACCACGGCGATTTTCCTGCTGATAACCACCGTGTTTCACTTTGAGGCGATGTGGCTGGAATTCTCGCACCCAGCGGCCGTGAAAAGCCATTAACTCGTCTGCACGTTCAGGTAGGGGCAGCGTCACGGCTAAACGATCAACCTGATAAGTTGCCGATTTCAGGTTGGTCAGCGTGTTACGAACCTGCAAGACATCGGTTTGCGGGTCTAATGTCAGCTCACAAACCAGTTTTAAACCGGCGATCTGATCTTCGGTGGTGATCAGCAGATGATTACCGTCTTGCTGAATAGCTTGGAATTCGAATACAGGTGACCAATCCAGCCCCTGGCGATTGCCTTCCATGCCCGGGTTACTGAATACACCGCGACCGTGTTCTGGGCTGATTGATACAGGTGTATCAACATCCAAACGACCATTCGGCACTGCACGTTTTACTGCCTGAATCGCATTGGCTTCCACACCAGATATTTTGTCGCCCCAATATAAAATCTCAACGACTGGATGGGTCTGAATGATCAGGTCAGACGTGTTGCCTTGCAGATGAACTACGCTTTCCTTCATTGATTTAATGCTCCGCCAGAAATAAGTTGCAATGGTAAATCTGATGGCAGAAAGGTAATCCAAAACGTTTCGGATCAATACCGAAACGTTTTGGATTTGTGATTAAGCGCAAAATGGCATCAATATGTAAAATAGAAGTGAGAGCTAGTTAACGTTTTTTGATTGAGGATCAGATATTCAGATAGAGGAAAGGAGATCTTTTACTGTATTACCTTCGACAATTTCAGGTTCCCACAGAACATGCAGATTATCAGGTTTTTCACCTTGGATGAGAGCGAGCGTCATGGCTGCAATTTGTTTACTTTTCTTTTCAGAAGTGGATAGATGTACGCTTGTCATTTGACAGTCTGAAATTGTATCCGGTGGTAAATCATCATAAGTAATAAATGAAATATCTTCTCCGGGTACCAGTCCTGCTTGTTCTGTGGCCATGATTGCGCCATCAGCCAGCATACCGCTATCGATCAAAATAGCAGTAGGACGATCCTTGTAGGTAAGGATCTCTTTCATTGCCGCTAGCCCATTCCGACGATTTCGTGCTAACTCCAGAATGTAATGTTCAGGAAGGGGTATCTCTGCTGCTTTCATCTCTTTAATAAATCCATCTTTCCGCTGGTTGATGAAAGCTCGTTGATCGTTACCGCCCAGAAAAGCTATTCGCTGATGTCCTTTTTCTAAAAAATAACGCACAGCTTGGCGGCTTCCAGATTCGCAGTCAAAGTCAATCCAGGCATAGGGTTGCGTTGTATTGCAACGACCAAAGGCGAGGAATTTATGACCGCGTGATTGCAGATAGTTGACGCGGGGATCATCGTCTAATACGTCCATGACTATCAGTGCATCGACCCGTCCACTTTCTATCAGGCGAATGTACGGAGAGTGTCCGTTATGTTCCTGATCCGAGACCATTACGATATCTATATTAATATCTGCAAAGGCACTGGTGATATTAGCGACAATATCCAGCAAAATCGGATCATAAAGTGCGGCAGTAACCATCGGATAAACCAACCCGACTGCATCAGTACGGCCTGTTTTCAAACGACGTGCGGACGCATTTGGCAGATAACCACGCGCTTCGGCGGTAGCCATGATCAGTTGTCGGGTGTGTTCAGCCACGTCACTGTAACCATTCAGGCCACGACTGACGGTGGTGATCGAAATACCTAATTCCTGAGCAATAGCTTTTAGCGACATAATTCTCTACAGCAAAAAGAGGATGCAATCCGAACTGACTACTGTATGGGATATGTATGCTCTTTTCCAGATTTCTGCTGTTAACGGCACAAATCACCGGTTAACTCTGTGAACTGACACAAAAAATAACGTCCCATGACGGGACGTTATTTTATTAACTCGGTGTATCAGCAGACAAAATTAATCGTCGATGCTGCGCAGCAGGCCGTTGATACCTACTTTAGAGCGGGTTTTCGCATCTACTTTTTTCACGATCACGGCAGCGTACAGGCTGTATTTGCCACATTTAGATGGCAGAGAACCTGAAACAACGACTGAACCGGCAGGAACTTTACCGTAGTGGATTTCGCCAGTTTCACGGTCATAAATACGGGTAGACTGACCGATGAATACGCCCATAGAAATAACTGAGCCTTCACCTACAATCACACCTTCTACCACTTCAGAACGAGCGCCGATGAAGCAGTTGTCTTCAATGATGGTTGGGCCAGCTTGCAGCGGCTCCAGAACACCACCGATACCAACACCACCAGACAGATGCACGTTCGCACCGATCTGCGCGCAAGAACCGACAGTTGCCCAAGTATCAACCATAGTGCCTTCACCAACGTATGCGCCGATGTTAACGTAAGATGGCAGCAATACTGCGTTGCGAGCGATGAAAGAACCTTTACGCACGGTTGCTGGTGGCACAACACGGATCGCTTCTTGTTTGAAACGTTCTGGGGTGTAGTCAGCAAATTTCAAAGGCACTTTGTCGTAATACTGAGTGCCAGCACCTTGCAGTGCCGCGTTATCATTGATGCGGAAGTACAGCAGAACTGCCTTTTTCACCCATTGATGAACTACCCATTCCCCAGCCAGCTTTTCAGCTACACGGATCTGACCTGCATCCAGCATGTCGATAGTTTGCAGCACCGCTTCACGAACAATTGGATCGACGCTAGTTGGTGTAATGGTATCGCGACGCTCAAATGCGTCGTCAATGATGCGTTGTAAGTCAGACATTTCTCTTTTCTCTCCCTAAAAAAACGGTTCTTTTTATCACATTTCGTCGGCTGGATTTAGTTTTTCAACCAATTTTTCTTCCAGCGTTTTCTTATCGGCATCCGTCAGTGGCGAACCATCCAGGCGTGACAGACTGAAAAAGTCTTCTACCCGTTCGCCAATAGTAGTGATTTTTGCCGCATGCACTTCAAATTCGCAGGCCTGGAATACCGAACCGATCCGGGCTAATACGCCGGGGCTATCCAGTGCTACCAGTTCGATCAAGCTGTGTTTATGGTCGCCTTTAACGGGCAGATAAGTTACCCGGGTTGGTACATTAAATTGACGGTGCCGACGTGATAGCGGGCGTGATGGCGGCAGGGCATATCCTGGGCGAGTCAGCGCCTGTTCCAGCGATTGGATAATCATTGGCACACGATCAGTTACAACCGGTTCACCATTTGGTTCCATCACCACAAACGTATCCATGACATAGTTTTCTTTCGAGCTCATGATTTGAGCATCGTGAATGTCGAGATTTTTGTGATCGAGAATGGCGGCGACCGTAGCAAACAGATTCGGCATATCCCGGCAATACAGGAAAATCTCACTACCGCCACGGGTTTTGTGGTTACCAAAGACAACCAACGGTTTTTCATTGTCAGCATGATCGAGAATATGCCGGGTATGCCAGGCAATTTGCTCCGAGCTGTGTCTTAGGAAGTAATCAGCTTTAAATTGCGACCACAGTTGATTGACTTTGGGTTCGTCATAGCCCTGAATCTTCAGGATCAACATGGCTTGGCGTTGATTTTCACGAATGCGCAAACGCATATCTGGCGGGTTTTCCAACCCTTGACGTAATGCACGTTGTGTCGCGAAGAACAACTCTTTCAGCAATGTGCCTTTCCAGTCATTCCACAAAGAATCATTAGTTGCACAAATATCGGCCACTGTCAGGCAATAGAGATAACCTAAGTGCTCTTCATCTCGCACAACACGAGCAAATTCTGTGATCACATCTGGGTCATAAATATCCCGGCGTTGTGCTGTGACAGAGAACAGCAGATGGTTTTTCACCAGCCAGGCCACCAGACGCCCTTCATAACGATCCAAACCATGCAATTCACAGAAATAGAGCGCATCGTTCGCGCCTAAATCAGAATGATCGCCACCGCGTCCTTTCGCGATATCGTGGAACAGAGCGGCAATAAACAGTAATTCTGGTTTCTTCAGCCGGTTATAAGTTTCAAAGAATAACGGATGCAGTTTGGCGCGTTCTGCCTGCTGGAAGCGATAAATATTTTTCAACAAACGGTGCGTGTGTTCATCCACCGTGTAGGCATGGAACATATCAAACTGCATTTGCCCGACAATCTGGCTCCATTGCGGTAGATAGGCGGCCAAAATACCGTGTTCATGCATCAGACTGAACGGCAGAGAAATACCACGTGGATGACGCAAAATCGCCATAAAACGTTCGCGGCATTCAGGCAGTTCTTGTAAGGCGATAACTAAACACCGGCGGGCGTCACGTAAGGCACGCAGGCAAGAAGAGTAGATCCCGGTGATATCCGGGTTTTCAGCAATCTGATAGAACAGATCGAGAATAGTATGCGGCGCATCCTGAAAAATGGAGGGTTCTAACACATCAATATGTGTACCGCGCAAAATGAAGTTTTCATTCAGTAACTTCGTTTTAGTCGATTCGTTGCCTAAAATGGCTTCATCGAATAACTGCAGCAGCATTTCGTTTAGTTCAGTGATCCGGCGTACGGTCTGAAAGAAACGTTTCATCATCTGCTCTACCGGTGCATTACCTTCACCGGGGTAACCCAGCATCTGCGCGACCATGCGTTGACGGTCGAATAACAGACGGTTGTCATTTTTCTGGATCGCTAAATGCAATGCAAAACGCACACGCCATAGGAAATTTTGGCAATCTTGCAATTCGAGGTATTCAGCGCGGTTTAAGAAGCCAAAGCTGGTCATCTCTTGTAATGACATCGCGCCATATTGGCGACGAGCAATCCAGGTAATGATTTGCAGATCTCGCAACCCACCGGGGTTACTTTTTACATCGGGTTCTAGCAGAAAGGCGGTATCTTGGAATTGCTGATGGCGTAACAACTGCTCTTCACGTTTGGCACGGAAAAAGGCATCACTCGGCCAGAATTTGGATGGCTGTAATAACTCTTGTAAACCATTAAAGGTGGCAACTGCACCGCAAATCAAACGGCTTTCCAGCAGATTCGTGGCAACGGTAATATCTTCTTTACCTTGTTGCGTACACTCTTTCAGGCTGCGAACTGCGTGGCCGATATCCAGACGCAAATCCCAAAGCAAAGTGAGAAATTGGCTGACGGTTTCGCCTTGCACTGGCGTGATGGCTTTTTGGCTTAACACCAGAATGTCTATATCGGAATAGGGATGCAATTCAGCTCGACCATATCCACCGACGGCAATCAATGCCAGTGATGCATGTTTGTCGAGTCCAAATTTTTGCCACAAACGAGTCAGCAGTAGATCGGTAAACTCTGAGCGTGCAGCAACCAGTGCAAGGACGTCTTCCTGCGCCATAAACTGTTCTTGCAACCAAGTCTGCAGACGAGACAATAACTCTTTACAATGTGGGATAGTCAGTTGATTGTCAGGTATGGCGCTTGGGTTAAGTTGTTCCGGAAGCATAAGCAATTCCAAAGGGTTAGGCTCCACATCATTGTAGAGCCGGGGTAGGATCAACTGTTGTGAATAACGCGATCCAGCTCTTCATCCTTACGTAAAGTCAGGACTTCACATCCATCTTCGGTAACAAGCAAAGTATGTTCCCATTGTGCGGATAAGCTACGATCTTTTGTTACGACCGTCCAATCATCCTTCAACACACTACATTGCGGTTTACCGGCATTAATCATTGGTTCAATGGTAAAACACATACCCGCTTTGATAATGGCACCAGTACCGGCTTTGCCGTAGTGCAGAACCTGTGGTTCTTCATGAAAGCCTTT
>CAIZDF010000364.1 GCA_903931645.1 uncultured Tolumonas sp. | reverse complement strand
TGCCAGTCGATAGCGAACATAATGCTATCTTCCAATGTTTACCTAAAGATGCCCAATCAACATTAGGTCGTTGTGATTTACAGGCTGCGGGTGTTGATAAAATTCTCTTAACCGGTTCTGGTGGCCCATTTCGTTATACCCCACTGGATGAAATGAGTTCTGTTACTCCAGAACAAGCTGTTACCCACCCGAATTGGTCGATGGGGCGTAAAATATCTGTCGATTCTGCAACCATGATGAATAAAGGGCTGGAGTTTATTGAAGCCAAATGGTTGTTTAATGCCGCACCAGAGCAAATTCAGGTCATCATTCATCCGCAGTCCGTTATTCATTCAATGGTGCAATACCGCGATGGTTCGGTGCTCGCACAAATGGGGCAGCCTGATATGCGAACGCCTATTGCGCATGCACTCGGTTTTCCTGAACGCGTTGCCTCGGGCGTTGGTGCTCTGGATTTCTCCCGTATTGGTGAACTTTCTTTTTTGCCTGTTGATTTCACCCGTTATCCCTGTCTTAAATTAGCTATTGAAGCTTGTTGGGCTGGGCAGGGTGCAACGACAGCACTTAATGCTGCAAACGAAATTGCGGTAGATGCATTTCTTGGCGGAAATATCGGTTTTACTGATATTTATCGCGTCGTTGCTGATGTGCTTTCCAAGTTAAAATATGACCATGTTAATGACTTAGAAGCCATTCTGATTATTGATTCCGAAGCCAGACAAGCTGCCCAGCAGCAAATAGGAAAATTAGTAGCATGAGTACTGGATTATGGAATTTAGCATCATTTCTGATCGCATTAATTATTCTGATTGCTGTCCATGAATGGGGGCATTTTTGGGTAGCCCGCCGCTGTGGTGTAAAAGTACTGCGTTTTTCCCTTGGGTTTGGCAAAGTTCTATGGAATAAAACAGGGCAAGATGGAACAGAATATTCACTATCTCTGATCCCGCTGGGTGGTTATGTCAAAATGCTGGATGAACGTGTAGAGGCGGTACCAGCAGAACTTAAATCACAAGCTTTTAATAACCAGTCAATAGCCAAACGTGCTGCAATTGTAGCTGCGGGGCCGTTGGCTAATTTTGTGTTTGCAGTTGTGGCATTTTGGTTGGTTTTTCTAATCGGAGCGCCGAGTGTTAAGCCGGTTATTGGTGAAGTTACTCCTTCATCAATTGCATATCAGGCTGGTTTGCGCTCAGGGATGCAAATTGTACGGATCAATGAACAAACTGTAACTGACTGGGAAGGTGCCAGTTATGGTTTTGTCAGTGCGGTTGGTCAGCAAGATATAAAGCTTTTAGTTGAATCAGACGCAGGGCTTCAACAACAAATCCGTTTACCATTAGGTGATTGGCAATTAAGCCCTGATGAACCATTACCCTTTAAAAAATTAGGCTTCAGCCCGCTGTCTCCCGAAGTTCAACTTGAGCTGGCTAAACTCACACCAAATGGAGCGGGAGAAAAAGCAGGTCTGAAGGTTGGCGATAAAATAGTCTCGGTTAATCAACAGACAGTTAAGGACTGGCAAAGTTTTGCCCGAACTATTCAACAATCGCCGGAAATTCCATTACAGCTGCAGGTATCACGTGATAGCCAAACGATATCTGTTACATTAACGCCCGATCGCAAAGAAACCAAAACTCAGGTCATCGGATTTGCCGGATTAATGCCCGTGGTTAAGCCATTGCCGGAAAAATATCTGACGGAAGTTCGATATGGTCCGGTAGATGCCATTCCACATGCCATAAAACGTATGGCTGAGGTTACCAAGCTGACGCTGGATGTGGTCGCAAAATTAATAACCGGGGCAATTTCGGTAGATAATTTGAGCGGTCCTATTGCAATAGCAAAAGGGGCTGGGGACAGTGCGGGGTTTGGTTTAGTTTATTTCCTGGGTTTTCTGGGACTAATCAGTGTTAACCTTGGTATCATGAATTTATTACCTTTGCCGGTACTGGATGGTGGTCATTTACTGTTTTTCGGTATTGAAGCACTATTACGTCGCCCAGTTCCCGCAAAGGTTCAGGATATTGCCTATCGGATTGGCGCAGCCGTATTGATGTGTTTGATGGCTATTGCGTTGTTCAATGATTTCACCCGTTTTTAACGGATAGACAAGGATCTCAATACAACATGGCGGTAAATAAAGTTTTGGCTGCATCATGCCTGTTGGCATGCAGTGTAATTGGACAGGCTCAGGCGGCTGATGCCTTTACGGTAAAAGATATCCGTATCGAAGGATTGCAGCGTGTCACGTTGGGTGCTGCATTATTGAACCTGCCTATTCGTGTTGGCGATAAACTGGATAGTAACTCCAGTGCAAATGCGGTTAAACGACTCTATTCAACGGGTAACTTTGACGATATTAAAATGTCACGCGATGGTGATGTTTTGGTCGTGCAAGTTAAAGAACGCCCAACGATTAGTCAGATAGAGTTTGAAGGCAATAAAGACATTAAAGAAGACCAGTTGAAACAAACACTGGAATCCAGTGGTGTTCGTGTTGGCGATGCCTTAGATCGAACTATGCTTCGCTCACTCGAAAAATCCTTGGAAGATTTCTATTATGGCGTGGGTAAATACTCCGCCAAGGTGCAGGCTATTGCGACACCGTTGCCACGTAATCGTGTCAACTTGAAATTCAAATTTATCGAAGGTGTATCTGCTAAGATCCAGCAGATCAACATTGTCGGCAATACCCAATTCCCAGAAGAAAAACTGATTGCTCAGCTGTCACTGCGTGATGATGTGCCATGGTGGAACTTCATGGCTGATCAGAAATATCAGAAACAGAAACTGGAAGCAGACATCGAAACACTGCGTTCATTTTATATGAACCGTGGTTATGCCCGATTCAAAGTGAATTCAACGCAAGTCTCAATGACGCCAGACCGCAAGGGTTTGTACGTTACATTGAATATTCATGAAGGTGAACAATACACAGTTAACAATATTGATCTGAAAGGTAATCTTGAAGGTCATAGTGGTGAAATGCGCGCACTGATCCCGTTGGAAAAAGGGGCTATGTACTCTGCTGCAGACGTGACGCATACCGAAGAAGTTTTATCTAAATATCTCGGTCGTTTTGGTTATGCATATCCGAAAGTGAACACTTATCCAACGATGAATGATGAAACTAAACAAGTTGATTTGAGCATCAATGTGGAGCCGGGTCCTCGCGTCTATGTGCGCCGAATTAACATTACGGGTAACCAAGTCACCAAAGATGAAGTATTGCGCCGTGAACTGCGCCAAATGGAAGGGACCTGGTTATCTGGTGATAAAATTGAGAGCTCAAAATCTCGCTTAGAAAAACTGGGCTATTTTGAAAAAGTTGATATTCAACCACACCGTATTCCCGGACATGAAGATCAAGCTGACCTTGATGTAGAAGTCAAAGAACGCTCGGTTGGCTCTATCAACGGTGGTGTCGGTTATGGCACAGAATCTGGTGTTAGCTTCCAAGCCGGTATTTCACAGGACAACTTCTTTGGTTCTGGTAATAAAGGTGCGATTAATTTTGAAACCAATAAATACAGTAAGAATGTTGAGCTGAGCTTTACCGACCCTTATTTCACTGTTGATGGTGTCAGCTTGGGCGGTAAAGTTTATTACAACAAGTTTACGGCTGGCGATGCTAATCTGGTCGATTATGATAATGAAACTGTTGGTACTAAAGCGACGTTAGGTTATCCACTGGATGAGCTGAATAGTCTTGAGTATGGTTTGGGTTATGAGCATAACAAACTATCCCAAACGACCAACTATGCACAAATCAATAAATTCTGGTTTATCAATTCCATTGATGTAACAGAAGATGGTCACGCCGTATTCAATGACTATGATGTGTCACTGACTTGGACGCGTAATAATTTAGATAAAGGTATGTTCCCGACACAGGGTAACCGCCAACAAACCTCTGGTAAGATCACTGTGCCTGGTTCTGACTTGCAATTTTATAAAGTCAGCTTTGAAGATGCGCATTATTATCCATTCGATCGTGATCATCAGTGGGTTGTTTCTGGCCGGTTCAAAACTGCCTATGGTATTGGTTATGGTCAGAAGAATGGCTACAAGCAGGTTCTGCCATTCTTTGAAAATTATTATGCGGGTGGTAGTCAATGGATGCGCGGCTTCCAGTCTAATTCTGTTGGGCCAAGAGGCATTCAGTTAGACCGTACTATCGTGAGTGGTTCTGTTGTTTATCCGGAAGATAAATCTATTGGTGGTAATGCTATTGCTGTTGCCTCGGCGGAGTTGATTGTACCTACACCATTCATCAGTGACACATATCGAAATCAATTGCGAACTACCGTATTCTACGACGTGGGTACTGTGTGGGATACAACGTTCAATGACAGTATTTATACCTGTGGTTATGCTTGTGATCGTTATTACGACTACTCTAGCCCATCAAATCTCCGCATGTCTGTAGGTATGTCATTACAGTGGTTGTCTCCAATGGGGCCACTGGTGTTCTCGTTTGCCAAACCGGTGAAGAAAATGCCGGGCGACAAAACTGAAGTCTTTAACTTTAATATCGGACGCACATTCTAATTGCGTCAAAAGGGAGTTATATAAGTGAAAACCATGATGCGTGTTGCTGCTTTATCTATCGCTATGCTGTCTTTGGGTTCTGTGGCATCAGTTCAGGCTGCTGGTGCAAATATTGCTGTAGTAGATATTGGCAAAGTTTTACGCGAAATTCCGCAACGTAAGGCGATTGAAAGTAAACTGAAAGGCGAATTTTGGAGTTTGGTATT
>CAIZDF010000363.1 GCA_903931645.1 uncultured Tolumonas sp. | reverse complement strand
GCTCACAGAAATGAGGCGCGGCAATCGCATCATCGATCTGGCTGGTTTTACTGGCACCGATCAACACAGAGGTGATCGCCGGTTGGCGTAACACCCACTGCAACGCCATTTGCACTAGCTTTTGACCACGTAGGAATGCCAGATGGTTCAGCTCTTCAATACCTTTGATTTTGGCATCGGTAATGTCGGTGGTTTTCAGATAGCGACCATCTTTTGCCACGCGTGAATCTTCCGGAATACCATTCAGATAACGATCGGTGAGCAGCCCACCGGCCAGCGGTGAGAACGCTATGCCGCCGATCTGTTCTTCCGATAATACATCGAGTAAACCGTTTTCTACCCAACGTTCAAACATCGAGTATTTTGGCTGGTGGATGACGCACGGCGTGCCCAATGATTTCAAAATCTGCGAGGCACGTTTTGTTAGCTCTGCCGGATAGTTGGACAGCCCGACATATAACGCTTTGCCCTGACGCACGATCAGATCTAACGCCGCCATGGTCTCTTCCAATGGCGTATTTGGATCGGGGCGGTGATGATAAAAAATATCCACGTAATCCAGTTTCATCCGGCGCAGGCTTTGGTCCAGACTGGACACCAGATATTTTTTACTGCCACCGTCGCCGTACGGGCCATTCCACATCGGATATCCCGCTTTGGTCGAGATGATTAACTCATCACGATAAGCCTGCAGATCTTGCTGCAGGATGCGGCCGAAATGCTCTTCAGCGGTGCCTGGTGGCGGGCCATAGTTGTTGGCCAGATCAAAGTGGGTGATACCACAATCAAACGCGTGTCGGATCAGTTTGCGGCTGTTGTCCTGATTGGCGGTATCACCAAAGTTATGCCAAAGGCCAAGACTGATACGCGGTAATTTCAGTCCACTTTGGCCACTACGGCGATAATGCATCTGGCTATAACGTTCTTCATTCGGCAAATAATCCGACATGCTTTCCTCCGGTATTCACGGCTAATTATTCGATCAGGCGGCCACCTCAAATGCGGCTCGGATCAGTCGTCGGGTATATTCCTCTTTTGGGTTATCCATCACCGTGACGGTATCGCCCATTTCGACTAAATCTCCGTGGCGCATCACCATGATCCGGTGACATAACGCTCTGACTACCCGTAAATCATGGCTGATAAACAAGAAGGAAAGATTATGTTTTTGCTGCAATTGTCGTAACAATTGGATGATCTGATTCTGCACTGACAAGTCGAGCGCCGAGGTGGGCTCATCCAGCAAAATGAATTCCGGTTCCATAGCGATGGCTTTGGCTATGGCAATACGTTGGCGTTGGCCTCCGGAAAATTCATGCGGAAAACGGTCGAGCGCAAACGGTGCTAAACCTGATTCTTGTAACGCTTGGATCGCGCGTTGTTCACGGTCATTGTCGTCTTTACCAATGCCATTAATGATCATGCCTTCCTGAATGATCTGGCGCACGGTCATGCGCGGGTTCAGCGAAGAGAAGGGGTCTTGAAACACGATCTGCATGCGTTTGCGCAGTGGGCGCATGGCTTTGCGGTCGCGATCATGCAATGTCATGCCGTCGTAAATCAGCTCACCCTCTGAATCGAGCAGCCGTAAAATGGCGTGACCGAGGGTGGTTTTACCGGAACCTGATTCGCCAACGATGCCCAGTGTTTCGCCACGACGTAGTGTGATATCGAGCCCTTTCACCGCCTTAAAGCGTTTTTCCGGGCGACGTAACCACCAGTTACCGGGTTCTGTGACAAATGATACTTGGACGTTTTTACCTTCCAATAAAATGGGGTTATCAGCTGGAACTGCAGGTGCGGTGCCTTTCGGTTCGGAATTCAGCAGATGCTGCGTGTAACCATGCGTCGGGTTGGTAAACAGACTTTCGGTTTCATTGTTTTCTACCACCTGGCCGTGTTGCATCACATACACCCAATCAGCGTATTTGCGCACGATGGTCAGATCATGGGTGATTAATAGCACCCCCATGTGGAATTTTTCTTGCAGCCGTTTCAGCAAGTTCAGAATTTCCGCCTGAACGGTGACATCCAGCGCGGTGGTGGGTTCGTCGGCAATCAGCAGGTCAGGTTTATTGGCCAGCGCCATGGCGATCATCACGCGCTGGCGCTGCCCACCCGACATCTGGTGCGGATATTGATCGATGCGTTTTTCCGGATCAGGCAGTTGCATCTCAGTCAGCAGCGAAAGCACCTGTTCGCGCAGTGCTTGTTTGGATATCGTGCGGTTATGTTCGCGAATGATTTCGCCGATCTGATCGCCCACGGTGTAGATCGGGTTCAGCGAGGTCATTGGCTCTTGAAAGATCATGCCGATTTTTTTACCGCGAATTTTGCGCATGTCTTGTTCGGTATAACCACTCATGTCTTCGCCATGCAGGGTAATGCGGGTTGCTTTACCCACGATGGCGCTTTTCGGTAATAGTTTCATCAACACGCGCGCCGAGATCGATTTTCCGGAGCCCGATTCGCCGACCAACGCCACGGTCTGGCCTTTGTAAATTTTGAAGGAAACATCACGCACGGCTTGAGCAATGCCGCCTTCGGTTTTGAAATCGACCTGAATATTTTCTGCGTTTACCAACAGGGTTTGTTCATTCATCTTATCATCCTCGCTTAACGACCTGAGTACGGATCAACCGCATCGCGCAGACCGTCACCGGCAGCATTGAATACTAATACTGAAACCAGAATGAAACCGACCGGTGCCAGCAACCAAGGGTAAGAACCGAGCACCTGATAATCGCGGGCGGCATTCAACAACAGACCCAGACTGATCATCGGTGGTTGCACGCCGACACCTAAGAAACTCAGGAAACTTTCAGTCAGGATGAAGGTTGGGATCATGCCGGTAGCCACCACAATGACATGCGATAACACGTTCGGCAGAATGTGATGCACGACGATACGCCCATCAGAAGCGCCGGCGGCAATGGCCGATTTTACATAGTCCATTTCACGTAATACCAAGGCTTTACCGCGTACTTCCCGCGCCAGTTGTGCCCATTTCAGGCAACCCAGCAGCAGCACGAACAACACAAAGGTGGTTTTGGGCGATACCGTTTTCGGCAAAATCGCAATCACCGACAGATAAAGCGGCAATTCAGGAAACGCCAGCATCAGCTCAACCACGCGTTGGATCCACAAATCGGCTTTTCCCCCCAGATAACCCGAAGTGATGCCCACCAAGCTACCGACGACCACACAGATCGTGGTGATCAAACCTGCCATCAACAAGGTCACGCCCATGCCGTGGAAGATACGGCTTAGCTCATCGCGCCCCATACCGTCGGTACCCAACAGATAAATACGTTGATTATCTTGGGCGGAAAACAGGTGCGTTTTTAGTGTCATTCCCAGAAAATTGTACTCCCAACCTTCACTGAAAAATTGCAGATACACTTTTTTATCAGTGTTCAGCGCATATTTCGCTTCAAATGTTTCCGGATCAAACGTGGTTTCATACGGATAAACAAATGGGCGAATAGAGAAACCCTCATCGCTGAAAAAATGAATCGACTGCGGGGGCAGATAGACGTTTTCGTTACTGCGTTCCGCCGGATCTTGTGGTGCAAAGAATGAAGCGAAAACAGCCAGTACCAACATTGCCACAATCAGCCACATAGACACCAAGGCCAGTTTGTTTCGCTTAAAACGACGCCATACCAGCGCGATATAACGTTCATCAGTACTTTTTGGCCGCTCGCGAGGGTCTTGTTCCAGAATAATTTCAGACTGCATAGTTTTCTCCACGATTAAACCCTCTTATCAAGACAGGCGGACACGAGGGTCCAGTAACGCCAGTGCGACATCTGCAATCAGGTTGCCGATAACCAATGTGGCTGCCAGGATCAGCATGAATGAGGCCACCACGAAGACATCTTGGTCATGCATCGCTTGCACGATCAGTGGGCCTACGGTTGGCAGGGCAAAAACAATCGCGATTTCCAGCTCACCGGCAATCATGTAGGGCAGGGCAACGCCCTGAAACATGATCATCGGATGTAGTGCATTCGGTACGATGTGGCGGAATAAAACCCGCATTGGTGACAGCCCTTTGGCGCGGGCGGTTTCAACATATTGTGCCTGCATGACATCAAGCATATTTGAACGCATGACGCGCAGGTTTTGCGCCATACCACCGAAAATGGCGACTAACAGCACCGGCCAGATATGCACCAGCAAGTTACCGAATTTCGCCAGACTCCACGGCGCCATGGTGTATTCCGGTGAAAACAGTGCAGCGACGTTGGTCGAACCAAAGTGGAACACGAGCAGATAGAGCATGATCAGGGCGAGCACGAAACGGGGTGTCGTCATGCCGATGAAGGCGAAAATAGTGACCAGCGTGTCGGCAATACTGTATTGCCGGGTGGCGACAAAGATGCCGAGCAATGTGCCCACCACGGTAGAACCGAAATGACACATCAGGGCTATCAACAAGGTCATTGGCAGTCGATCCATAATCAACTGGCTGATCGGTTTGTTATAGGTATATGAATCGCCAAAATCACCTTTAGTCACGATCTTGCCAATCCAATGGATGTATTGCACTGGCAGGGGGGCGTTCATACCGTGTTCTTCCCGGTAGTTATCGGCCATTTTCTGAGCATCTTGCTCGCTCATCCCTGACATGGTGATCGCTTGGCTTTTCAACCGATCCGCATAATCTCCCGGTGGAACTTGGATTAAGAAAAAGGAGATCATACTGAGAATGAGTAATAACGGGATCGCAGCCAGTAAACGCTTGATGATAAAACTAAACATAGTGCATTCCTTGTTAAAGGCCGGTCACGACAGCAAGCTGTGACCGGTTTGTTAACTCTACCCTTCGTACTTGAAGTTACTTTGGGTATACAACTTGTTAATTCACCGATTACTCAGGTAATTTGCCAGGCATTAACTCTTCCACCGGTGCAGATTTTGGATCGATCCAGATCCGTTCACGCATGATGGAATCTTCCGCCCACTGGAAGCTCATGATTGGTGTTCCTGGTGGCACGTTTTTCAGGCGTTTGTTCAGGATCAACGCACCCGGAACAGAAACCAGACCAACGTGGTAGGCATTTTCAGTAAATACCTTGTTGTATTTGTTGAGGATCACCAGTTGTTTGCTCAAGTCAGGTTCGTGTTGGAACTGATTGATCAATGTCACCAGCTCTTTTTCAAACGGCAGCAGGTTTTGTGGTTTGGCCTTGGTGCCTTTATGCCAGTAAGGGGTTTGGTCATGCACGGGTGCTAACGCTTCCGCCAGTTGGATCGGCTGAATATATTCATTGTCATTACGACGAATGAAGAAGTCATAACTGCTGGCACCTAAAGTGGCATCCACCTGTGCACCTTGCATTGGGCGAGGGATCAGTTTTATGCCCACTTCACGCAGCATAGAGACCAAGCCTTCTGACATTGATGTTTCACTCGGGCCATCGGGGGTCACCATGGTGATTTCCAGATCTTTACCCTTCCTCGGGCCATCGGTCCAATTCACAATGCCGTTACCATCGGTGTCTTTTAAGCCG
>CAIZDF010000362.1 GCA_903931645.1 uncultured Tolumonas sp. | reverse complement strand
GACGAACCCACCAACCACTTAGATTTGGATGCTGTTATCTGGCTGGAAAGCTGGTTACGTTCTTACCGCGGTACATTGATCTTGATCTCCCACGATCGTGATTTTCTGGATCGCGTCATCAATCGCATCATTCATATCGAAAATGACAAACTGAATGAATATACCGGCGGTTATTCCGACTTTGAAATTCAGCGTGCATCGGCGTTATCACAGCAACAATCTATGTATGAAAAGCAGCAACTCGCACTGAGTAAGATGCAAGATTACGTCGATCGTTTCCGTTATAAAGCGACCAAAGCCCGTCAGGCGCAAAGTCGTCTGAAAGCGATGGAACGCATGGAGCTGATTCTGCCCGCGCATGTCGACTCCCAATTCCAGTTTCAGTTCCGCGAACCGGATGCACTGCCAACCCCGCTGATCAGTATGGAAAATCTGAGCGCTGGTTATGGCGATAAGTTGATCCTGCAAAAAATTAAATTGAACTTAGTGCCTGGTTCCCGCATTGGCTTGCTGGGTCGCAATGGTGCTGGTAAATCGACATTTATCAAATTGCTGGCCGGTGAACTCACACCGCTGTCAGGAAAATTAGAGCCGAGTAAAGGCGTTAAGATCGGCTATTTTGCCCAGCATCAGCTGGAATCATTGCAGCAAGGCGATACACCATTGCAGCACCTGACGCGCATCGCCGGTAATCGTCCTGAACAGGAACTCCGCAATTTCTTAGGTGGTTTTGGCTTTCATGGCGATAAAGCGCTGGAAGTGGTGGATACCTTTTCCGGCGGTGAAAAAGCGCGTTTAGTCTTGGCATTGCTGGTCTGGCAAAAACCGAATTTGCTGTTATTGGATGAACCAACCAACCACTTAGATCTCGAAATGCGTGAAGCACTGACATTGGCACTGCAGGGCTTTGAAGGTGCCATGGTTATCGTCTCGCACGATCGCCATTTGCTACGCACTACGACTGATGAATTTTATCTGGTACATCAACAACGCTTGGAAGCCTTTGATGGTGACTTGGATGACTACCATAAATGGTTGACTGAACAAGATAAAAGCCAGAATGAGGTTAAAGTTGCCAGCAATTCGCCAGCTGCACCACAAAGTGCGACAGCACGAAAAGATCTGAAACGTCGGGAAGCTGATTTCCGCCAGCAGATCCGCCCATTGCGCCAAAAGCTGGAAAAACATGAAAAGCAGATGGCTAAACTGCAGCAGGCGTTAACCGATATTGAAACCGCGCTGTCTGACCCAGCGATTTATCAGGATGATGCTAAATCCAAACTAACCAGCTTGCTGGCGCAGCAAGGCCCGTTAAAAAATGAGCTGGAACAAGTCGAGCTTGAGTGGATGGACATATCCGAACAGCTGGAACAGATGGAACAACAATTTGCTGCCGAAGTAGCAACCCAGGATTAAATTGAATGCTTAGTTATCGCCACGCGTTTCACGCCGGCAATCATGCCGATATTTTAAAACATGCAGTGATCAGCTTACTGATCGATCAGCTGAAACAAAAAGATAAACCGTTTTGTTATCTCGACACCCATTCTGGCGGTGGCTGTTACGACCTTACCGGTGAATGGGCAAATAAAAAAGCCGAATATCTCGATGGCATTGCCCGTCTCTGGCCGCTGCGGGAAAAATGGCCAGCACTGAAAAGTTATCTCGATTGTGTGGCTGCGCTTAACAATGGTGACACATTACATTATTACCCCGGTTCGCCGGAGATCGCCCGTGCACAGCTGCGAGAGCAAGATCGTTTGATCCTGATGGAATTGCATAACAACGAAATTGATATTCTGCGTCAGCACATGCATCGAGATCCGCGTGTCGCATTGCATCACCGTGATGGTTTTGAAGGAGTGGTCGCACTCACACCGCCAACGCCACGTCGCGGCCTGGTATTAATCGACCCGCCATATGAGCTGAAAGAAGATTACGATCGCGTCGTTAAATCTTTAGCGAAAGCTTGGCGACGCTGGCCAGTGGGTATGTATGCAGTCTGGTATCCATTACTAGGTAAAGAAGCAGATCGCAGTCAGCACATGCTCAATGAATGTCAAAAATTAGGCATTCCAATGCTCACCGTCGAGTTAAGTGTGCAAGAACAATCGCCGACTTGGGGCATGCATGGTTCGGGCATGGCAATTTTTAATCCGCCATGGCAATTTGAACAACAGTTACAAAAATTAGTGCCAGAACTCTGCGCTTTACTCGCCATGACACCACAAGCTAATTGGGTAATAAAGTCGCATAATTCAGAAGGTTAATCGACTTTCTTTGTTGCCATTCAGACCCCTTGGGATGAATGGCAATTTTCATCATTCCTATGCTACTTATCTTTATGAGCAAAAATTTTTATGCATAGGAATTTATCAGAATATTCTTTATTTACCGCCAAAAACCGACAATTCAACAAGCAAAAATCCGAATAAAGGCTATTTTGTCAGATTTTTTCGCCAAAAAACCATACATATTCCCACCTTTAATGCTGAGTATTCACGATGAGAAGCCTTTGCATAATAAATAGAGTGAATTAGTTATTGCACTGTCACACAAAAGCCCGATAATGCGCCGGATTTTTTATAAAGCATCGCGTTCCGCCTGATAGGACAGAACGTATCACTGGTGACAGGGCCGTGGCCCTTTTGTGAGGTGTAAACATACAATGAATAATGAAATCGTCCCTGTTGAACTGGATTACCGCGACCTGGTAGAAACCTATGGTTCACCGTTGCTGGTCCTGGATCAAGCCGCTGTCCGTAAACAATATCGCGCTTTAGTGAAAGCCCTGCCCGGCGTTCGCATGCATTATGCTTTAAAACCGTTGCCTCATTCAGCGGTAGTTGCCACCTTAAAAGCCGAAGGCTGTTGTTTCGATTTAGCTACGAACGGTGAAGTCGATCTGATGCTAGAAAATCAGATCAATCCGGACGATTGTATTCATACTCACCCTATCAAGCGTGATGGTGACATTAGTTACGCTTTAGATTACGGCTGTAAAGTTTTCGTATTTGATAACCCGATTGAGCTGGAAAAGTTCATTCCTTATCAAGACAAGGCACAGCTGCTATTACGCGTCAGCTTCCCGAACCCGGAAAGTAAAGTTGACCTGTCAAAGAAGTTTGGCTGCACACCAGAAGCCACACTGCCTTTGCTGCGTAAAGCAAAAGAATTAGGTCTTAATGTTATCGGCCTGTCATTCCATGTTGGCTCACAAGTACCTAACTCACGACGTCATGTTGAAGCGATCAACGCTTGTAATCAGTTGATCCGTGACGCAGCTTCCGAAGACATCAATCTGCAAGTACTCGATATCGGTGGCGGATTCCCAGTAAATTACGGAGCTGATGGCGCCGATCTGGATATTTACGCATTTTGCGCACCGATCCGTGAAGCCTTGAGCAACACACCGGAAGGTATTCGTCTGTTAGCAGAACCAGGCCGTTTCATTTCCGCACCTTGCATGACTTCTGTTTCCAGCGTCATGGGGAAAGCTGAACGTTTTGGCCGGATGTGGTATTACTTGGATGATGGTTTGTATGGCAGCTACAGCGGCCAGCTGTTTGATCATATCAACTATCCGAAGTCTGCCCCTTATGCAACCGGCGAAGCGCTACCAGCCGTGCTGGCAGGCCCAACCTGTGACAGCATTGATGTATTGGCCGATGATATCGATCTGCCTGCACTGAATGTGGGTGACGTGATCATTGGTAAGATGATGGGCGCTTACACTTGGGCATCAGCAACCGAGTTTAATTTCTTCCGCAAAGCGAATATTTTGGTTGTTGATAGCGACGAAGCAGCCGAATTACGTGCTGTTGCGTAACACGAAGTATAGAGTTACACAGAAAAAAGGGCTGTCATCGCGACTGCCCTTTTTGTTTTATATGCTCTGATAGCTTACAAACGTGCTTCCAGCATCAAACGTTTCATTTCGGCAACCGCTTCCGGTAAACCGCTAAACACCGCTCGGCCAATAATGGCATGCCCGATGTTCAACTCAACCATTTCAGGGATCGCCGCGATAGCCTGCACGTTTTGGTAATGCAGGCCATGCCCCGCATTCACTTTTAAGCCGCGTTGATGTGCATATGCCGCTGCTTCGGCGATACGCGCCAACTCAGCTTGCTGTTCCGCCTCCGTTTCTGCGTCAGCATAACGACCGGTGTGAATTTCAATGTAAGGCGCGCCGCTTTCTACTGCCGCATCAATCTGGGCATGATCAGCATCAATAAACAGCGAAACCTGAGTACCCACTGCCGCAAGGCGCGTAACCGCATCCCGAATGCGCGCTACCTGAGAAGCGACATCCAAACCACCTTCTGTCGTCACTTCCTGGCGTTTTTCTGGCACTAAGCACACAAACTGTGGTTTGATACGGCAAGCAATGGTCAGCATCTCTTCTGTCACTGCCATCTCTAAATTCATGCGCGTTTTAATCGTCTGACGCAGAATCTCGACATCGCGGTCGGTAATATGACGACGATCTTCACGCAAGTGTACGGTGATCCCTTCCGCTCCAGCCTGTTCAGCTAACGCCGCTGCAAATACCGGATCAGGGTAAGCCGTACCACGGGCATTACGTAACGTGGCAACGTGATCG
>CAIZDF010000361.1 GCA_903931645.1 uncultured Tolumonas sp. | reverse complement strand
TACCAAAGTCAGCTGACCAAACTCAAAGAACAGCAAGAAACCATTAAATCACTGTAATAGTCTGATTGGATATGAAAAAAGCGCTGAGATTTCAGCGCTTTTTTTTATCCAACTGACTAGCCAGAAAATCAAGTAACACCCGCACCCGATGTGGCACATAACGGTTACTCGGCAGGATCGCGTAAATGCCTAAATCCGGTGTCGCAAACTCATCCAATATATTTTCAACCGCGCCACTGGCCAGATAATCATTTACGATGAAATCGGGTTGCCGTGAGATGCCTAAGCCTTTTGCCACCGCTTCAGTCAGTGCATCGCCGTTATTGGCTTTGATCCGACAGTTGATATAAATCGTTTCATAGCGGCCATCGATCAGATAGGTCCAGCTTGAGCCGTTGGCGGTGAGGGTATAGCCCAGACAATCGTGATGGATGAGTTCTGATGGATGTGTCGGTCGGCCATGCTTTTGCAGATAATCCGGAGAGGCAATGGTCAGCAATTTACATGAGCTGAGTTTACGGACGATGTCGCCGGGTTCCAGTTGTCCGGCAATCCGGATAGAGAGATCCATGCCCTCTTCAATCAAGTTCATCCGACGATCATCAAAATCGAGCTCCAGATTAATGTCTGGATATAAGGTGGAAAACTCCAGCAACAGCGGCGAAAGCACTTTTAAACCAAAACTGAGCGGTAAACCGATGCGGACATTCCCTCTTGGTGTCAGACGTTCTTCCATCACACTGGCTTCGGCGGCATCCACTAAATCAAGAATGACCCGACATTTTTCCAG
Organism: uncultured Tolumonas sp.; assembly: GCA_903931645.1. Classification (GTDB taxonomy): domain Bacteria; phylum Pseudomonadota; class Gammaproteobacteria; order Enterobacterales; family Aeromonadaceae; genus Tolumonas. Next base: position 1,126 of record CAIZDF010000361.1, on the reverse strand, counting down.
ATAGGCGCTGCCGGCGGATGTCAGCGACAGGCGTCGGGTATTACGCACCATTAATTTCACACCCAGGTGTGCTTCCAGCGCGGCGATCTGTCGTGTGACGACGGAGCGGGCTAAGCCCATCTGTTCGGCGACAGCCGTGAAACTACCGGATTCTACAATGCGCACAAATAAGTGCATGGCGTCGAGTCGATTCATTGTTGCTATTCCAGCAATTGATATTTCGCCATTGTCCTCTATTTGGCATCAATCTAAAAGACTATAGTTCGCTCAACAACACCAACCTGTGTTTGAAATTTGTTTATCACCTATTCAATTTAAATGAGGAGATCCACCATGCAGATCATTAACCGTTTCGGACCACTGGTCGGCCGTATTTTGATTGCGCTGATTTTTGTCATGTCAGGTTTTGGCAAGATCACGGGTTTTGCCGGCACTGTCGGTTACATTGCCAGCCAAGGATTACCACTACCACAGTTAGCGGCCATCGCGGCGATTGTTGTTGAATTGGGCGGTGGTTTGATGGTGATCGTGGGTTGGAAAGCGCGTTGGGCCGCTGCCGCAATGTTTATTTTTACCGCGATGGCCGCGTTTATCTTCCATGCTTATTGGGCGGCACCGGTTGAACAAGTACAAAACCAAATGATCCACTTCATGAAAAATATTTCGATGATGGGCGGTCTGTTGTATGTGGTGGTGCATGGCAGCGGTGCTTTGAGTTTAGATAAAACCAACGTTTCTAAATCATAACGTTGCTAAATCATAACGTTTTTAGGTAATGCTGAGTCACTCAGCATACTTTTAAGTCGCTTTCCGTCGTGATTGTTATCAGAGGAGTTACGTATATGTTGGAAGTCAGAGCGTCATCCGATCGAGGCCATGCCAATTTTGGTTGGTTACTGTCAAAACACAGTTTTTCCTTTGGTAATTATTACGATCCGCAGCAGCTTGGTTTTTCCGATCTGCTGGTGATCAACGACGATCAGGTCAAGCAAGGTAAAGGTTTTGATACGCACGGACACCGTGATATGGAGATCTTTTCCTATGTACTGGACGGGGCGTTGGAGCATAAAGATTCGATGGGCACAGGCTCCGTGATCCGTCCGGGCGATGTGCAGATGATGAGTGC
>CAIZDF010000360.1 GCA_903931645.1 uncultured Tolumonas sp. | reverse complement strand
TTTAGCTGTCGTCTTTATCATCTGCTGGAATTGCTCCTGAAAAATCGCACCGCCGGCCATTACAAACCAGAACGTTTCTACGCTATTCGCGAACAATTATTGCGTAATTGGCGCAATCAGAATAAGGGCCGCCCGATTGCACAACTATTCAGCCAACTAACCAGCTTATTGCAACCGAATAATCCGCCGGTGGAAGCATTAATTCCCTATTTAGAAGTGGTTGAACCCGCTGAGTTACCTCAATTTATGCGTCGGTTATTTCAGGCGGTACATCTGGAAGTATTGGCGCACGGTGACTGGCTGGAAGATGAAGTGCGTCAAATTGCCGGTTTATTAGAGCGGCAAATTACACCAAATAGTTTACCGAGTCGGGAAACCCGCCGTCGGTTGGTGGACATACGCAAGGCTGGAACATTGCTCTATGAATGCAACTGTCATCACCATGACTCCGCGTTGCTACTTTATTATCAATCACCGGAAAAAGACGCCAATAGCATTGCTTGCTACACATTAGCCAACCATATCATGTCGTCACCGTTCTTCCATGACCTGCGCACACAACAGCAATTAGGTTATGTGGTCGGCACAGGCAATCTGCCGCTCAATCGACATCCAGGGTTGGTGTTCTATATTCAATCCCCGGTGATGGCTCCTGATGGCTTATTGGCGGCGATAGAACTGTTTATCGATGCCTTCCATATGCAGTTATTGGAAATGACGGAACAAACCTGGCAGAGCAATAAACAAGGACTACTCAGCCAATTAACCGAGGCTGATGCCAACTTACGGGCGCGCAGTCAACGACTGTGGGGCAGTATAGGCAGTCGAGATTTTTCTTTCCGCCAAAGAGAAAAAGCGGCAGCCGCATTGATGGAAATATCCCGCGCAGATTTTATCCGCTTTATTCGCTCTTTGCGTTCATCGTTGGCAGACAGAGTGGTGATGTATAGTCAGGGAGAAGCGCATCAGAGCGATGATAATGTCATGGAAGGCGTGCACATCGATTATTTAGCCGAGTTTCAGCAAACTTCAGCACAGTTTCAGTCAATCTAAATTCTTGATCGATTTTAACTGCGCTGAAATCAGATAAATCAGCGGTGTGCCTGCGAAAACAAACGGAAGAAGTTTTCGCTGGTCTGCGCTGCCAGCGTTTCGACCGTCACACCACGCAGTTCCGCAATAAATGCCGCAACATCAGCAACATAAGCAGGTTCATTCTGATGACCTCGATGTGGGACTGGCGCCAGATAAGGTGAATCCGTTTCAATCAGCAAACGATCAGCCGGGATCTGACGCGTTACCTCGCGTAATGCATCGGCATTGCGGAACGTGACAATACCAGAAATAGAAATATACATTCCCAGCGCCAACGCGGCTTGCGCCATTGGCCAATCTTCGGTGAAACAATGCAGCACGCCACCGGCTTCGCCCACACACTCTTCGCGTAAAATCGTCAGCGTATCTTCTTTGGCATCACGGGTATGCACGATGACCGGCTTTTTCAGCGCACGGGAAAGACGGATGTGTTCACGAAAAGCGTGTTGCTGTTCAGCTTTATTGTCCGTGCTGTAGTAATAATCCAGCCCGGTTTCACCAATCGCCACCACACGCGGATGAGCCGCTAATTCGCGTAACTGTTCACTGCTCCATGCTGATTCCAGATCCAACGGATGTACACCACAGGAGGCAAACACATTCGGGTAAGGTAAAACCGACTGCAACATGGCCGGAAATGCTTCCAGCGTCACTGAGACAGATAAGAAATGGCTTACGCCTCGTTGCTGCGCTTTCTGTAATACATCAGCTAAATCACGGTGTTTTTTGTCATAGTCGAGACGATCAAGATGACAATGAGAATCAACGAACACGGGTTATTCCTTGGTAAAGAGTTGATCAAGCCAGTCAGCAAACAGTATGGAAGGAACCGCTGATGGCATATCCTGCAGTGATTGTTTCAAGAGCAGTAACTGCTGCAAACTACCTAATAATATCTCAGCCGGGCGGGTAGCCAAAAATGACAACAAACTCGCATGATCAGCAAATTGTAATTGTTGCATGATAACGCCCTGCTGCAACTTCAAGGCATCCAACAATAAACGACTCAGCCATTCAAATGAGGTCGGCATCGCCGACACCCAACATTTAGTCAGGGCTGTGATAGTCCACGGTTGCTGTCGGTATAGTTCCAGTGCACTAATGACCGCTTGGCGCTGCTGCTCCCCCCCATCATTCAGGTAGGTCAGCGTGCGCAGTGGCGCACCTTGGTTCATCTGTAACAATGCAGGCGTAATAGTTTGAGCTGGTGATTGTTGCTGCAACCAGGTCAATGCTTGTTGTTCTTCTGCCTGTAACGTCCAAACCTGACAACGGCTCACAATGGTCGGTAACAGTTTCATTGCAGAATCAGTTAACAGCAGTAATAAGCTATTCCCCGGTGGCTCTTCTAACGTTTTTAGCAACGCATTTTCTGCCGCTTCCGTCATGCGTTCGGCTTGCAGAATGATCGCGACTTTACCGCGGCCAAGCTGCGGGCTATTCATTAACTGCGCCGACAATTGCCGGATCGTATCTACCCCAATCGATTTAGCATCATCCGCACCATAGATATGCCAATCAGGATGCGACTGCTGTTTTGCTAATAAACAGGCATGGCAGTGCCCACAAGGCGCATTTTGCTGCGGCTGTTCACACAAAAATAGCGAGGCCCACTGGGTCGCTAACGCTGATTTACCAATACCTGTTGGCCCAACCAGTAAAAAAGCATGTGGCAGGCGTTTACTCGCAAAAACTTGCTGGAAACGCGCCCAGTATGGCATCAGCCACGGGTACATAGCGCCTGCTCCAGCACAGAATTAATGGCAGCCTGAACTTGTTGCGGTGATTGTGCCGCATCAATGATATGTATGCTTGGATCTTGCTTGGCCAATTCCAGATAACGCGCGCGGGTACGCTGAAAGAAAGCTAACGCTTCCTGTTCGATACGATCTAATTCCCCTCTCTGTCTGGCTCGTTCCAGACCAATCGCCGGATCAATATCCAGATACAAAGTCAAATCCGGGGCAAAATCACCTAACACAGCATGCTTGATTTGGTTGATCAGGGCGGCATCAATACCGCGGCCACCACCTTGGTATGCTTGAGATGAGAGATCGTGCCGATCACCAACTACCCATGTACCATTTTTTAAGGCAGGCTTGATCCGGTTTTCAACGAGCTGAACGCGCGCTGCATACATCAGTAATAATTCAGCCTGGATGGTCAGCGGTTCATCATGCACTTCTTTGACAATCGCCCGCATCTTTTCTGCCAGTGGCGTTCCCCCCGGTTCACGGGTTGTTTCCAACTGCGTAATGCCATGCTGACGCAACCAATCCAACACATAACTTACTGCGGTACTTTTACCAGCGCCTTCCAGCCCCTCAATGACAATGAACTTGCTGCTCATTTATTGCTCCAGCACATAGCGTTTCACCGCATGGTTATGTTCTGCCAACGTAGTTGAGAACTGATGTGCTCCGCCACCTTTAGCTACAAAATAAAGAAAATTGGTTTTATCTGGATGTAATGCTGCTTTAACCGCCTCTTTACCGGGCATCGCGATAGGTGTTGGTGGCAAACCCTCGATAACATAAGTGTTATACGGGTTATTATCTTCCAAATCACGTCGGTGAATATTGCCATCGTAATGATCTTTAACCCCATAAATAACCGTTGGATCGGTCTGTAATTTCATTTTTTTCTGCAACCGATTTACAAAAACTGACGCGATGCGTGGACGTTCGTCAACTTTCGCCGTCTCTTTTTCAATGATGGACGCCATGATCAAGGCTTGATATGGCGAATCATACGGCAATGATGGATCTCTGCTTTTCCAGTTCTTATCCAGATAGTTTTTCATTTCATTATGCGCACGACGCAAGATATCCCGGCTGCTAGAACCTACCGTATAAGAATAGGTCTCAGGCATAAACCAGCCTTCAATATTTTCCTGATCGATGTTCAATTCACGACGCAAACTATCTAAATCGTCGATAGTCAGCGGTTTATCCAGATAAGGTGCTTTGCTCAGCGTTTGTAACCAATCCTCAATGCGTTGCCCTTCGACTAGCGTTACTGAAAAGACGGCTTCTTTGCCGCTCACGAACAGCAACAGCGCATGTTTTACATTCCAGCCTTTTTCAATCTTGTAAGACCCGGCCTTAATTTGGCCATACTCAGGATGCAGTTTTAACCATACAACCGACCAGAAAGGCGAAACTGGCTCTGCCGCGAGATCCATCAAAACATCTTTCGCTTTGCTACCTTTAGCAACCGTATAAAGCCGGGAATCGCCTTTCAGTAACACTGAATCAAGTTGCTGCCATGATAAAGAGCCCCATACCGCAACTGCCAAAAACGCCAGAATCGCGGCTGAAGTAAGAATTCGAATTGTTTTAGGCCAACGCTGCCAACGCATTTTGTAACCGTTTAACAAAGCGGTGATCTTGATATTTGACATCTTTTATTCCTGTTACTGGCACGACACCCATCAGCGCGTTCGTGATCCAAACTTCATCCGCATCTAACAACGCAGGCAGCCCTGTAGAAACCGATGTAACTTCATATTGCCAGCCGTTCAGTTGCTGTATAACAAAGGCGCGCATCACACCACACACCCCAGCTAGTTTCAAGTCAGGGGTGAAAATCTGTTCTCCTTTACGCCAGAATAGATTTGCAGTGACCGCTTCAACGACATGACCTTGCCAATCCAGCACGATAGCTTCCGGAATGCCTCGTTCATCCAGTTCATTTTTCAACAACACCTGCTCCAAGCGATTTAGCGTTTTCAGCCCTGCTAATATTGGCTGACAACCCAGTCGTTGTTCCGCAATATCAAGGCTAATGCCAGCAAGTTGCCAGTCATGATAATGGATAGGATAAGGATGAACGGAAACAATAACGGTCGGCGTATCACACCCTTGCGGGCTATAACCTCGCCCCCCCGTACCTCGAGTAATAATAATTTTACCGCATGCTTCATCATAGTCAGTCGCTAACTGACAGCATTGCGCATAGAGAAAATCAAAATCAGGCAGCGGCAGTTTTAGTCGCGCACATCCTTCGCGTAATCGCGCAACGTGATATGGCCACAGGGCTGGTTGATGATTATTTAGATACAGCGTGGTAAACAGGCCATCCCCCAGCGTTAACCCCCGATCATGAGCTGAAACTGTTGTGGCAGATGTACCATTAACCAAAAGCATAAATTCATCGCAAATAAAAAGGGCCTGATCGCAGTGTATCAGGCCCTCTTAAATAAGATCGAGCGTTAAACGCGTTTAAAAATCAGGGAACCGTTAGTACCACCGAAACCAAACGAGTTAGATAAAGCACACTCAAAATTACCTGGTTTAGCTATGTGAGGAACCAGATCCAAATCGCACTCTTCATCCGGATTATCTAAATTGATAGTCGGTGGTGCAATTTGATCGCGCAGTGCTAATACAGTAATGATTGCTTCAATCGCACCAGCCGCACCCAACAGGTGACCAGTCATCGATTTAGTCGAGCTAACCATCACGTTATTCGCATGCGAACCAAACGTGCTTTTCACTGCACGTAATTCCGCTTTATCGCCTAATGGCGTAGAGGTACCGTGTGCATTGATATAACCAATTGCTTCCGGAGTAATACCTGCATCACGGATCGCATTCTTCATTGCTAATGCGGCACCACTACCATCATCTGGCGGAGCCGTCATATGATGAGCGTCACCACTCATGCCAAAACCGATCAGTTCAGCATAAATCTTAGCGCCACGCGCTTTGGCATGCTCATACTCTTCCAGAACCAACACACCAGCACCATCACCCAGCACAAAACCGTCACGGTCTTTGTCCCAAGGACGACTAGCTTTTTGTGGTTCATCGTTACGGGCAGACAATGCTTTCGCAGCAGCGAAACCACCCATCCCCATCGGGGTTGAGGCTTTTTCTGTACCACCCGCCACCATCGCATCTGCATCACCGTATGCAATCATACGCGCGGCAAAGCCGATCGCATGTGTACCAGAAGTACATGCAGTAGTGACCGCGATGTTAGGACCACGCAATCCTTTCATGATAGACAGATGACCTGCCGCCATGTTGATAATGGTAGATGGAACAAAAAATGGACTCAGTTTACGCGGACCACCATTCATTAGACTGGTATGATTTGATTCAATCAAACCCAGACCACCGATACCAGAACCAATGGTTACACCAACGCGATGCGCGTTAGCTTCAGTGATTTCAAGACCTGAGTCATCGAAAGCCTGAATACCAGCAGCCACACCGTACTGGATAAATAAATCCATTTTACGGGCGTCTTTTTTGCTGATGCCATGTTCTTCGGGATCAAAATTCTTCACCAAGCCTGCAAATTTGGTTGGGAAGTCCGTCGTATCGAAATGTTCGATGGAGGTGATACCACTTTGGCCTTTTAATAAGGTCTGCCAAGATTCTTCAGCAGTGTTACCTACGGGAGACAACATCCCCAGGCCGGTCACCACTACTCTGCGCTTTGACACAGGAAAGCCTCCGGGAGGAAAATACGGATGTTAAAACAAGAAACAGGAGCGTTAGAACCACGCTCCTGCTGTCAGGCGATTAGTCCTGATGAGAAAGGATGTAATCGATAGCAGCTTGAACAGTAGTGATCTTTTCTGCATCTTCATCAGGGATTTCAGTATCGAACTCTTCTTCCAGCGCCATTACCAGCTCAACGGTATCCAAAGAGTCAGCACCCAAATCATCAACAAAAGATGCTGCTGATTTAACGTCTTCTTCTTTAACACCCAGTTGTTCGATGATAATTTTTTTTACGCGTTCTTCGATAGTACTCATGACCCGATTTTTCCTTTAGAAATACGCAAATGCGTGTGTTGTCGTAGTGTATTCAATTGTTCATAGTTTGCAAGACTCTTGGGGGCTGTCGATTCAGGATTTTAGAGATATTCCTCTATTTTTCACCGAAAACAGCCCTTAATGACTCTTAAACCATGTACATACCACCGTTAACATGTAATGTCTCACCGGTGATATATGCAGCCTC
>CAIZDF010000359.1 GCA_903931645.1 uncultured Tolumonas sp. | reverse complement strand
TTGTTCCATAAATGAGTATTTTTTGAAAATTATTGCGACAATAAATTCAAATTGAGTGGTGTGGAATTAATAAAGGCCATATCCCTGACTTGTTCGCACCTTCCCTAGTTTTTGTTGTTCAAATTCTTCCGGACTTTATTAATCCAGATAGCTATGCATTCGTTGACGATTGAAATCAACTTCAATGTATTCGAATACCGTTTCTCGCATCTGTGCACGGGTTTCAAACTGTTCACCATGGATAGCTTCTACCTTCAGCGAGTGGAAAAAGCTTTCCGAATAGGCGTTATCGTAACAGCAGCCTTTCGCACTCATGCCGCATATTAATTGGTTATCGCGCAGTAACGTTTGGTAATCGTGAGAACAATACTGACTCCCTCGGACGCTATGTACTATCACATGTTTAGGTCGTTTTCGCCTGAACAACGCCATCTGTAATGCATCACAAACCAGAGTCGCTGTCATGCGTTCTGACATCGACCAACCAATCACTTTGCGTGAATATAGGTCAATGATAACCGCCAGATAGAGCCATCCTTCACGGGTCCACAGATACGTGTGTCACCCGCCCATTTCTGGTTAGGTCGCTCTGCGTGGAGTTCTGTAATGTATTCCCGTTGCCCTATTCACATACCAAGGCCTCGCGACGAACCGACTAAATGTTACATTCTGCTCACAAAATGAGGCATATGTGAGTGATATTCGCTGCAATCGTGCAGCAACAAAAAAAGCTCATAAATGAGACGGATTTAAATTAATTGTAGAATATAGCTCTTTTATTTCATGTTGGCTGCTTGTCATTAAACATAAGTGAGCTATTATTTAATTAATTCTAAATAACAATTCATATATGAACCAGAAAACCAACTTAAATGCGTTAAATTCTTCTGCATCCACTCGTCTTCTCGGGTTACGACAACTTGCTGATACATTGAGCAATAACATCAATACCGTATTAGATGATATTGAGGCTCAGGCAAGTTCACAGAGCCGTATTGCACTCGATGACTATGAGGCATTGCAGAATCTATTCACGATAAAACGAAAGGAGCAGAAAATCTCGTTAGAAGATTTATCACTGCAAACTGAGATTTCAGTATCTACCCTCAAACGGCTTTTGCTGAGCCCAGAAAATGCACGGGTAGGCCATCTGCTATCGGTGTGCAAAGAATTAGGGATCAGCGTGTGGCTCGACAAGTAAACGTATTCTTTTACGGGAAAATGTGCGGAGTCTTATCTGAAGCTGATAACACTTACACATTCACATATGACAATGATTACCGTGGAAAATCGTTGTCATTGAGTATGCCTGTGACACAGAAAATACACATTCATGAAGGGCTGCACCCTTTCTTTAAAGGGTTAGCCCCAGAAGGCTGGCTGCGTCGGCGTTATTCAGAGATCCAACGTATCGATGAGCGGGATTTGTTCGGTTTCCTGATCCGCAATAATAAAGACCTGCTGGGTGCGGTGACATTTGAAGAGATAGCATCATGAATTCTTGTTTGATCACATTAAAACCAATAACAAACGATGAGTCTGTCAGTGGCTATAGCCGAGTTGGATTGCGTCAATTGACGGGCAGCACCAAGGTGTTGATGACGCTTCCTTTCTCTCGCATGGCATTTTTTACAGAGCAACCGCTACGGCAACAAGGCATGAGCATTTCGGGTTATCAGCCGAAATTGTCGCTGTGCATACGCGAGGGGCAATTTGTTGTTACCGATACCGACGGTTACTACTTGTTGAAACCGTCACCAGAACAGTACCCCTATCTGGCTGAAAATGAACATGCCACGATGACGGTAATGCAACACCTAGGGTTTGATGTGCCAGCATGTGGGTTAATTGCCTTTCAGTGCACGCCAGAGCGCCCTATACAGGAATATGCTTTTCTGATCCGACGCTACGATCGAAATCTGAAAACTAAGACCCGTATCCAGCAAGAGCAGCTAGATGGAGCCATGAAAATAG
>CAIZDF010000358.1 GCA_903931645.1 uncultured Tolumonas sp. | reverse complement strand
TGCAATAAAGGCTTCTGGTAATTTGGAGTTAATCAGCGAGGTTGGCAGTGACCAGCCAAGCAACAGCCCTAACGCCAGTGGGCACAGTGCGGTCAGATACAATGATTGTGCTGGTTTACGGTAACTGAACCAGCCTGCGACCAACCAGCCCGCAAAACAGAGCACTGCCAAGGCCAGTGCCACATGATCATTAGCCAGATACAAAGGCTGTTTTCCAATGATCCCACTGCCGAGTAACAATACTGCCACGAGCAATAGACCGCCAAATGCCATATTGACCCAGGCATTCTGTCGTATCACCCGCCAGCGTTTTTCCGCCAGTAATTCGGTAATGCCGTAACCCAGTAAGATCGCCAGCGGGGCAAAACAGGGCAGGATATAGGTTGGCAATTTGCCTTTCGCGATGCTGAAAAACAGAAACGGGATCAGCAGCCAGAACAGTAAGAACATCACTACTGGACGGATGGATGTTGCGCGCCAGCTTTGTTTTAACGCCGCCGGTGCTAAACCGAGCCACGGCAAACAACCGGCAATCAGGATTGGCAGGTAATACCAAAACGGTGCTTTATGTTGCGCATCGGCGCCGGAAAAACGCTGAATATGTTCTACCCAGAAAAAATAGTGCCAGTAATCGGGGGCGCGTAAATGAATGGCAATCGCCCACGGTAAACTCACCAGTAATAGAGTGAGCAAGGCGATCCATAAGTAGCGTAACTCATTGAGTTGACGACGATAAAACAGATAAGGCAACGCGACAATGACCGGAACCGCCAGTGAAATAAACCCTTTGGTGAGGAAACCTAATCCAGCGGCTAACCCCATCAGCGCATAACCGGCTAATTTCTGGCGCGTTGTGCTGGCTTGCAGACTGATGTAAAAGCAGACCAGCGTCAGATCGAGCCACAGTGTCACCATGCTATCCAGCACGCTGTAAGTGCCGATGGCATACACCAGAATAAACGACAAATAACAAACCGCGGCCGCAATGGCTTTTTTCTGACTGTGGAATAAACGTTGGCTAAACCAGAAGATCAGCCAGGCAGTGAGACCGGCAGAGAGAGCGGAGGCAAAACGCACGGCAAAATGCGACTCGCCAAATAACAACTGGCTGAGGCTGTTTAACCAATATCCGGCGATCGGTTTTTCGAAATAGTGCAGCCCCAACAGGTGCGGCACAATCCAGTCACCACGCTGGATCATTTCACGGCTGATCTCGGCATACCGCGATTCATCGGGTATCCATAGCATCCGGTTATTCAGCGGTAACAGATAAGCCACGGCGAACAAGAGCATCAGCAGCCAATGCGTATATTTTTGCGCAATATTTTTTATCTCTGACATCCAAGCCATCCTTCACGTCCGGGAATAACTGCGCGTTCTATGCGCCCGGTGGGTAATGTTTCAGTCGCTGGTAATAATTCGCCTAATGGACAAAACCGCACTCCCGCTTGTTGTGCGCGTTGTAATAAATCTTCAAACAGCGATGCCATGACGATCCCTTCTACCTCGGCATGAATGGTATAGACATTCAACGCACTCGGGCGCAGTAATGACAGGATATGCTGGTTAAAATTGTCGGTAGTGATCTCACTGCCAATGACCTCATCAAAGGTCGGCAAGGTGACCGGAATTTGCGGTGTACCCAATGAACCATCAGCCAATAGTGGGCGGAAAATGGAAGTACCACGGCAATCGCTATTATAACGGAAGGCATACGGCTGTTTACATTGCACGACTCGCTGATCGGCGCGCCAGCCAGCGACGGCAGAGCAATCAATCGGGCGCCCCAAAATCTGCTGTAAGGTGTCGACACCCTGTGCGATATGTTGTGTCAGTGTAGTTTCTGACCAGTCACCGGCGTGTGCTTGCCAACCGTGATGATCCCAGGCATGCAGGCCAATTTCGTGTTGCATCTGATCGGCATCGCGCATCAGCTGACCGAGATGTTGTCCAATTTTTCTGCCCGGCCAAGCGGTGCCAGCCAGCAAGATGTCCCAACCATATAACGATGCGGCGTTGGATCGCAGCATTTTCAACAGGAATTGAGGTTTTAGCAGTCGCCAGAGATGGCGGCCCATGTTGTCTGGGCCGACACTGAAGAAAAAACTGCCTTTAATACCGTATTTATCCAGCAAATCGAGTAAACGG
>CAIZDF010000357.1 GCA_903931645.1 uncultured Tolumonas sp. | reverse complement strand
TGGACGCAGCGACGGGTGTTCTGGTGGTTTCTGTTTTTACCGTTACAGCAGGCGATGTGACTTCATTACGAGATACCACTGCAACTGACGGCACATCTTTCGTTTTGGTTGGTACAGTATCTGGTACAGGCGATCCGGCGCTATTACCTGAGACGCCATTTTTGGCAATCAAAGTACCCGGTTTAATATCAATGACCAGACGATGATGATGATAGTTTGATTGTGGGGCTAATGAGAAAATTTGCGGTTTTACGCCATTCGCCAATGCAAATTCTACCTGCACCACATTACCTGGCAGGCTGTTACGACGAATGCTACGCAAAAAACCTTCACAACCCGCAGTACGGGGAACCGGAAACGGCGTTCCCGTAATATCCTGAAAATCGATGATCAGGCTATTTTTACCGGTATCAATAGTAAAACTGTAATTTGGCTGACTCTCCAGATCAAACACCATCCGCACCATCGCTTTTGTCGGTGAGATACGTAATTGTTTGATTTGATTTGCGGCCGCTGGCCATGCCAATACAGCTAATAAAATAAGAAGAATTCTAATTTTCACGATGGATTCAGTCTGGCAATAATAATTTCACCGATGTCCGAACGGGCGGTAATTTCTGCTCGTCTGGCGCCATGTTCATAATGCAATGTAATTTCAAGATCCGGGGTGGGTAACCAGCCCATGCCTTTTTCCGGCCATTCAATTAAACATAAACAGTCGGGCGCAAAATAATCGCGGATCCCCATAAATTCAAGCTCTTCCGGATCAGCTAAACGATACAAATCGAAATGATAAACCTGCCATTTTGGCAACTCATACGCTTCAACCAGCGTATAGGTTGGACTTTTTACTTTGCCCTGATGACCTAACGCGAGCACAAAGCCACGCGATAATGTTGTTTTACCCGCACCAAGATCACCATGCAAAAAAATGGTGGCAGATTGATGACACGCCTGAGCAAGCTCTGCACCTAACGCGACGGTAGCATCACTGTCAGCGAGTGTTCGTATCAGCGTTTTTCCCATGTTGATACCTTTGAGGATTGACCAGTTTTTGTAACCAGAAGAATAAATCTGAAGCTAGCATACCGCGCTCACCCTGTTCTCTGGCAATTTCATTCGCCGCTTTGCCATGAAGCAGTGCGCCGCAACAAGCTGCATCAAATAACGTCAGCCCTTGTGCTAAAAGGGCCGCTATAATGCCAGAAAGTATATCGCCCATGCCACCGCTGGCCATGCCCGGATTACCTTCTGTGCAAATCGCCATCTGTTTGCCATCAAAGATCAGCGTGCCTGATCCTTTTAATAATACCACGCCACCATAGCGATGGTGTAATTCCTGAATAGCCGCAAAACGATCAGCTTGAATATCGGTAACCGTAGAATGTAATAAGCGGGCAGCTTCGCCTGGGTGCGGCGTTAACACCCAGTTTGCTCTGGATTGCGGATGTTGCGCCAGCCAGTTTAACCCGTCAGCATCGAGCACCATTCGGCCTTGAAACGAGATGAGATTTTCCCACTGCCGTTTGCTCCATTCATCGAAGCCAAGCCCAGGGCCAGCCACTAACACATCAGGCCATGCCAGCGTGTCAGCAGTAAGACTCTGGCATAACATCAGTTCAGGTCGCCCAGAAAAGACCAGCAATTGATTATCAGGATGGCAAAATACCCGCACTAAGCCCGCACCGGCTCGCAAGGCCGCTTCACCGGCCAACCGGATCGCTCCGGGCATGCCTAAACCACCACCCGCCAATAATACTTTACCGTTATTACCTTTGTGCGCTGTACGTGCCCGCAATGGTAACAGCGGCAAAACAGCGCTGTAATCGAGTAGACGAATGCCAGCCGTATCGCAATATTGGCTATGATTGTCTTTTAAATATGAGAAATAAAGCTCGCCTGTAAAATCAGCAGCCAAACCGGTCAGTAAACCCGGTTTCAAACCAACTAATGTCAGCGTAGTTGTTGCGTGAACAGCACCGCCCAGCGGCATACCAGTATCTGCATTTAACCCACTTGGGATATCGACAGCCAGCACTGGTGATGTTTGTCGATTGATAAACTGGATCCATGCTAATAAATCGCCGCGCAGTGTCGTAGACGGGCCGATACCTAACAAAGCATCGATGATGACATCAGGCTGACCATGCAGGGATTGTAACGAGCCACAAGAACCACCTGCTTTCAGCCAATCATGCCGGGCTTGTTCCGCCGGAATACCGGGAGCAGGTTCATCAAAAGCAGCGAGCTGGACGCTATAACCCGCTTGTTTTGCCAAACGCGCCAACACATAACCATCGCCGCCGTTATTACCCTTCCCACAAAAGATCCAGAGGTGACGGGCTTTCGGCCAGCAGTGTTGCAACGTATGAAAGAGCGCTTCACCCGCACGTAACATCAGTTGATAAATAGAGATATGTTGCGCCGCAATCAGCTGTTGTTCCATCTGGCGGATCTGTTCGGTGCGCCAACTGTACTGTGGTAAACTCTCGCGTACTTTGATGATAACCGGTGCGCTGTGATTCATGACGACCACACTCGATTTGCAAAAGTTAGCTCACGATATCAAGCAATGGGGGCAAGAGCTAGGCTTTGATCAGGTCGGGATCACAGACTGCGATTTAACCAGTGAAGAGCCACAATTGGAAAGCTGGCTTGCGCAGAATTATCATGGTGAAATGGAATATATGGCACGCTATGGTTTAATGCGTGCCCGCCCCGCCGAGCTACAGCCGGGTACTCGTTCCGTAGTGTCTGTGCGCATGAACTATCTGCCCCCGCTGGCGAAAATTGCCGAAGTGCTGGATAACCCAACACAAGGCTATATCAGCCGTTACGCACTCGGCCGCGACTACCACAAAGTCTTACGCAATCGACTAAAACAACTCGGCGAACGCATCCAGCACGCCACCGGTGATCTACAATTTCGGCCATTTGTCGACTCCGCCCCGATCATGGAACGCCCGCTGGCCTATAAAGCGGGCTTAGGCTGGACAGGAAAACACACCCTGCTCATTAACCAGCAAGCTGGTTCCTTTTTCTTTCTCGGCGAATTATTGATGGATTTAGCCTTACCAGTCGATGAGCCAACGCAGCCTTCTTGCGGGAACTGTAGTGCCTGCCTGCAGATCTGCCCAACAGGTGCGATTGTAGCGCCCTATCAGCTGGATGCCCGCCGTTGTATCTCTTATCTGACCATCGAGTTGGATGGCCCGATCCCGGAAGAATTTCGTCCGCTAATTGGCAACCGTATTTATGGTTGTGACGATTGCCAATTGATTTGCCCGTGGAATCGTTATGCCGTCACCTCTGCAGAGCACGACTTTTCTCCACGTCACGAATTACATACACCAGAACTGCTGACGCTGTGGTCATGGGATGAAAAAACCTTTCTCAAAACCACTGAGGGCAGCCCAATACGCCGTATAGGTTTTGAGAAATGGCAACGTAATATTGCGGTTGCGCTCGGCAATGGCCCAGTATCAGACGAGGTAATTCAGGCGTTACAGGCAAAACAGGGCGCAACCACCGAACTGGTGCAGGAACATATTGACTGGGCTTTACAGCAATTACACACAAAAAAAATAGCTGACGATAAAAAACATGCACGGTTGATCCGTTGTATTTATAAAGGCTTACCAGAACATGCTTAAGGATGATGTATGCGTATTTTAGGGGTCGATATTGGTGGTACCGGTATCAAGGCAGCGGTGGTCGAAACACAAACCGGCGAACTCATCAGCGAACATAAACGCATTCCGACACCACAACCCGCCACACCGGAAAATATAGCCAGCAGTCTGGCGCAAGTGGTTGCAGACTTAGCGTGGTCTGGGCCGATTGGCTGCGGTTTCCCCGCCACCGTACATCATGGCGTTGCTTACAGTGCCAGTAATATCGATCCGAGCTGGATCAACACCGATGCACAAACTCTGTTTACCCAAATAACTGGTCATCCTTGTTTCGTGGTTAATGATGCCGATGCCGCTGGGATGGCTGAAATGCGTTTTGGTGCCGGTCAAAATAATCGTGGTGTCACTATTTTGCTTACAATTGGTACTGGGATTGGTTCGGCGGTATTTGTGAATGGTCAGTTACACCCGAATACCGAACTGGGACATGTACGTTTTGGCGATAGTATTGCCGAGCGTTATTGTGCTGAGTCGGTACGCATCAAGCAAAATTTAAGCTGGCAGGAATGGGGAATTCGATTTAATGAATATCTGAATCATTTGGAGTTTGTGTTTAATCCTGATCGATTCATCATTGGCGGTGGCATTGCTGAACACATGGCGCAATTCCAGCCTTACCTGCACACCAAAGCATTAGTGCTACCGGCGCATAGTCTGAACCAGGCTGGGATTATTGGCGCAGCGTTATTTGCAGAAAGCCAAATTTAGCCCATAAAAAAGCCTCGTTGTTCAGACGAGGCTTTTAATGTGTGAACATTACTGATTATTCACTGGCGGGTTTATTTTTTACATCAATAAATGGCACTGCACTATTCGGTAACATCGTTTGCGGTAGGGTACCATTCCAACGTTCCGCTTTGATCAGTTCAACCAAGTTCGGATTCTGCCGCAGAGCATCCCCCTTCGCTTTAATCGCTGAGGCTTCGGCTTCCCCTTTAATGCGGGTAGCTTCTGCTTCGGCCGCGGCTTGCTGTTTGACACTTTCGGCATGCGCTTTCGCCTGCGTCACCGTAATCTCAGCCTGCACTTTTTCACGTAGTGCATTTTGCTGTAATTTAGCAACTTCCACTTCCGCTAACATGCGTTGCTCAACAGACTGCTCATACGCATCAGAAAAATCGATATTTTCCAACTGCACACTTTCAATCACGATCGGCCCTTGCAACACCTTAGCGACCGCATCGTAGACATCGGTATTTAATTTGGCGCGATTTTGGATAGAGCTGGCAGCAGCATAACTACCAAAAATCGTTTTCACTGCCTGTGGCAAACGAGGCTGGATAATGCGAGATTCCAGTGATGCCAGTGAACCAAACTCAGCATAGATCTTCTGTAATTCACTTTCTTGTGCATGCCAGTTAATCGAAACTTCCAGATTGGCTGGTTGTTGATCACGCGAATAGGCTGGCAGTTTGAAATGCGATACCTGCGTTTGCACACTAATGGTATGCGAGGTTTCAATTAGCGGTAATTTGAGGTTAAAACCGGGTTCAGCGATGCGCTGAAAAGCACCAAATCGTAAAACAATACCACGCTCACCCTGATCGACGGTGAAATACGAGCTAATGATAGAAAAGACAATCAAAACAACCACTAAAATTGCAATAATCGCCTTAGGGTGTGATTTTGGTGAAGCTTGATTTGGATTTGAAGGTATAGAAAAGAGATTACTCATCACACACTCTCCACAGCAGAAGAGAAGACAAGCGATTGGAGCGGGAAACGAGACTCGAACTCGCGACCCTAACCTTGGCAAGGTTATGCTCTACCAACTGAGCTATTCCCGCGTCGCAATTGTGTAATAAACTGATTTGGAGCGGGAAACGAGACTCGAACT
>CAIZDF010000356.1 GCA_903931645.1 uncultured Tolumonas sp. | reverse complement strand
AGTACAACAGCACTACACGCAGTTACGCCTTTCACATATGCCGTGACTATCTCGCCATAATGATGAATTCCATGTTGTTGTTTGTGTTAAACCGGCATGGTGGCGACATGATCAGCAACGATTAACCGGGGTTCGATTTGCTTTTGAATATCTGCGGGCGTTAACCCTTCCAGCAGTGCAACCAGCACCAGCCCATCACGAGTCACGTCGATCACGCACTGTTCAGTGACGATGTGGTCAACGCAGGCTTTCCCTGTCAGTGGGAAATCGCAAGATTTCACAATTTTGGGTTTGCCTTGCTTGCTGGTGAGTTCCATTGCGATGATGACTTTGCGGGCACCATTGACGAGATCCATGGCACCGCCCATACCGAAAATACGGCCGGGCTGCGCCCAGTTGGCGAGGTCGCCATTTTCCGCAACCTGAAGTGCCCCTAGAACGGTGGCAGCTAGCTTGCCGGAGCGAACCAGACCGAATGATTCCGCACTGTCAAACGCGCTGGCACCGGGAACGGGGATAAATCGCATCGCGGTAGCGTTTGAAAAACCTTCCACCGCTAACATGCCGTCGCACAAGGCACCGACACCGACCAGCCCGTTTTCGGTGTGAAACATCACGCCGGGTGCCGCGTAATCACCGCAAAGACTGGGAATACCAATGCCGAGATTGACCACGTCACCGGGTGAAAAATAAGCCGCAGCTTGTTTGGCAATACGTTCACGCGCGTTCATGATCTGACTCCTCTGTTGTCAGTACAAAATCGACATACGCACCCGGTGTCACGATGCTATCAATCGAGAGTTCGCCAATATCGACATGCATATCTGCGTCAACAAGGGTGATGGCACTGGCTTTAGCCACCAGTGGATTGAAGTTTTGCATGGTGCCGTGATAGGTCAGATTACCGAGCGGATCGCTGGTTCGGGCTCGTACCAAGCCGATATCAGCGCGTAATGCGGTTTCCAACAGGTACTCTTCGTTATCCACGACAATGACCTGTTTGCCTTTTTCAACCACGGTTCCCAAACCGGTTTTAGTCAAAACACCGCCCAACCCCGAACCACCACAGCGGATCCGCTCGGCCAGACTGCCTTGCGGCACCAGTTCAAGATCGATCTTGCCTTCTTCAACCAGTTGGATCGTGTCGGTATTCCGGCCAATGTGTGAGGCAATCAGCTTATCGACCACGCCGTGGCGAATGAGACGACCAATCGTCAGATCGGCATCACCTGAGTCATTCGAAATGAGGGTCAGATGACGAGCACCACTTTCAAGAATGCAATCAATCAGCTTGTTCGGAACGCCATGATTGGCAAATCCGCCGCACATGATGGTTTGCCCGTCTTTAAACAGACGGACAATTTTTTCTTTGTTGGTGTATTTATCTGTCATGATTAATTCCTCGACAGTAAGACGGCGACACCCTGACCACCGCCGACACAGAAGGTGATCACGGCATTGTTCAGCTTGCTGCGCTGCATTTCATAAACTGCCTTGGTCGCCAGAATGGCACCGCTGCCAGCCAGCGGATGTCCAAGTGCAATCGCGCCACCATTCGGATTCACGCGAGCAGGGTCCATACCTATATCCCGCATGCAGGCAATCGATTGCGCCGCGAATGCTTCGTTGAGTTCCCACAAGTCGATGTCATCGACAGACAAACCAGTCTGTTTCAGTAGTTTTTGCGTCGCCGGTATTGGCCCCAGCCCCATGTAATTCGGGTCTACGCCTGCGACGGAGTAACCACGGAAAACGGCTAAGATGGGCAAATGCAGCGTTTCAGCCTGAGCGCGTTCCATCAGAACCAGCGCGCCTGCGCCATCACTCATCGGTGAACTGTTGCCGGCGGTCACGATGCCATCGCGAAGAAAACAAGGTCGCAAAGCGGCGAGGCTTTCCATGGTGCAATCCGCGCGAACGGATTCGTCTCTTCCAATTACGATGTCTTGCTGTTTTCTGTCTTTGTAAACAACAGGAATAAGCTGTTCATCAAAGCGCTTGGCATCCCATGCTTTGGTTGCAAAGTGATGGCTTCTGACGGAAAAAGAGTCGAGCTCATCGCGGGTTAAGGAGTAACGTTTAGCAATATTCTCAGCCGTGATCCCCATGGATGGATTGCCTAAGCGATCAGGGGAGGTGTGAATATCGACGAATTTAGGGGGGTGTACGGAGTAGCCGGAGTCGGTTTTTTCTAAACACCATGTCCGGCGGGAGTCACTTTCCACGCCACCGACAACAATAGTCTGCGCAAACCCCGCCATGATTTGAATGGCACCATAAGCCAGTGCATTTAACGAGGCTGCGCACTGACGATCGAGGGTGATCCCCGGAACAGAAACAGGTAATCCCGCCTCCAATGACACCATTCTGCCCATGTTATTGATTTCACTGTTCATCAAATTGGCAAAAATAACGTCATCGATCATTTCCGGATCAATTTGTGCGCGTTTTACGGCTTCTCTTACTGCGGTTGCACCTAAAATATGGGCTGGCACCGGGGCGAGCAAACCCCGGCATTTACCAATCGGCGTGCGGGCAGCCGATACAATAACTGCTTCTTTCATAATGATTTCCTGAATGGATTTCGATTAACTCAATGCGCTACCGTTGTCTGTAGCGCCATGACATGAGCTGAAATTCAGTTGATTGACAGTCCAACTGGTTGAACGTTCAGCGGGTTAATGCGACATTTCCAAAGCAGGCGATGGTGCTGGTTTCTTCAGCGGTGGTAAGTTCAATAGACGTCGGGCTTCAGCCGATGTTGCCACCTGTTTGCCCATGAGCGTGATGGCTTCTGCTGCGCGGGAAACCAATTGCGAATTCGTGGCTGGCACGCCTTTACTGAAATACACGTTGTCTTCCAGACCGACACGGATGTGTCCACCCAATGCCAGTGCGGCATACAGGATAGGCAGGTGATATTTTCCAACACCAAAGGCAGACCAAGTGGCATCGGCAGGAATGTGATTCACCAGATAGAGCAGATTTTCAACCGTTGCCGCCATTCCGCCCGGTACGCCCAAACAGAATTGATAATGCATCGGCGCCTTGATTAAACCTTGTTCGGCAAAATAATTTGCAACACCTAACATGCCGCTATCGAAGATCTCAATTTCTGGTTTGATATTGCGTTTTTGCAATATTTCGGCGAGTTGGCCCAGAAATTTTGGGGAGTTCATAAACACGCCACCCGGCATCCAGTTGAATGAGCCAGCATCCCACGACGCCATTTCGATATGATCTAGCGCGGATACGTGTTCCATGCGTTGCTGGTCGGTTGCCCGATGATCGCCGGAGGTGGTGCAGTTAATGATGACGTCACAGTCTTTGTAGCTGCGAATTAATCGGATCGTTTCGGCAAATTTGTTTTTATCCATCGTGCCAAGCCCTTCGTCATCACGCATATGCAGATGAACGATGGCGGCGCCTTTTTTCCAGCACGCATAGGCATCAGCGGCAATTTCT
>CAIZDF010000355.1 GCA_903931645.1 uncultured Tolumonas sp. | reverse complement strand
TCTTCAGGGCAATTAATGCGATCATCGGTCAGAATATCGATCAGTGATTTATCACCATCACCGGCAATTGGTGTGTCGACAGAGCAAATTTTCTCGTTCAGTTTCAGCATACGAGAAACTTCTTCTACCGGCTTATCCAGCAAAAATGCAATATCTTCCGCGGTAGGTTCATGATCCAGACGTTGGGCTAGTTCACGTGCCGTACGCAGATAGACATTCAGCTCTTTAACTACATGGATCGGTAAGCGAATGGTGCGCGTTTGATTCATAATGGCACGTTCAACTGTTTGACGGATCCACCATGTCGCATAGGTTGAAAAACGGAAGCCACGTTCCGGATCAAATTTTTCAACAGCACGAATAAGACCTAAATTGCCTTCTTCCACCAAGTCTAATAATGCAAGACCACGATTATTGTAACGGCGGGCAATTTTAACCACGAGGCGTAAATTAGATTCAATCATGCGGTTACGGGCAGCTTCATCACCGCGTAAAGCACGACGGGCAAAATAAACTTCTTCTTCTGCAGTCAGCAACGGTGAAAAACCAATTTCACCCAGATAAAGCTGAGTCGCATCCATGACTTTGGTTATGGTGGGAGATAGCAATAATTCATCAACAGGCTCAACTTCTGCCATGTCGACATCAACATCAGTAATGTCTTCTACGTCATCAACCGGATCTTGTAAATCCAACAGATCTAAGTCGCTATCAGCACGTTCAGTTACACTCATGGCCCCCTCCTTGAGCTCCACAAAGTGTCTGATGAGACATGTAATGTGGAGCTATCGTTTCGGCAAATATCTCAACGGATTTACAGATTGCCCGCGGTAACGAATCTCAAAATGCAATCTAACGTCTGATGATTCGCTACTACCCATATCGGCTATCTTTTGCCCAGCTTTAACCACTTGCTGCTCTGTTACTCGCAACGCATCATTGTGAGCATACGCTGAAAGATAATCTTCGTTATGTTTAATAATGATCAGATTTCCATATCCACGAAGAGCATTCCCCGCATAGACAACTCGCCCACCTGCTGCAGCGACCACCGGCTGACCACGCTTACCTGATATATCTATCCCTTTATTACTCTGTTCACCAGCACTAAAGCCACCAACAACGGTTCCTTTAGCTGGCCAACGCCAAGTTAACAACTTGTTATTAATTTGTTTCGCAGAATCAGAGTAATCTGTTTGATATTTGTCAACAACCGATTTCGAATTGCTTTTTTCAGATTTCTGATCTACAGCACGCTCCATATTAAAGGAGTCTTTTGAACCAAAAGCTGGACTGTTTGTTGCATCGGAACTGATGCCAGTAGATGTTTGTGCAGGAAAATGAATTATTTGTCCGGGATGGATCACGTAAGGCGCTTTGATATGGTTAAACGCACCTAATTCAGCTAAACGAAAGCCATTTTTTTCTGCCAGAATCGACAAGCTATCACCGACTTTGACTTTATGATCAGGCAAGCTATGCACTTCGACAGCATTAGACGGTGATGATAAGCCATTAGGTAGAGAATAATGGATCACCTGCCCTGTTCTCACATGATGTGTTGCATCTAAGCCATTTTGTTCTGCCAAGACTCTAACATCGGCGCCATACATCCAGGCAATGGCATATAAGGTATCGCCCGGCTTCACTGTATAGGGTGTACCGGGGGCTAATTTAGGGCGTTCTATGCCCGCAGACCCGACAGGCAATACGCGAGTTGAATCATTCCTAAGAATTGGTGATGCACTATTACGATATGAAGGCTTAACATTACGCTTACTGCCAGCATCTCGTACTGGTGCTGGTGTGGTATTTAGTGAACATGCTGTTAATACCGCAGAAAACAGTAATATTAGAATGCAGACAACGACAGGTTGTGTTTTATAGTTACGCATGAATGCCCAAGCTGAATTAAACGTCACATTAATTCACCATGAACCAAAGGCACAAAGCGAACAGCTTCAAGCACTTCCGTTCTGGTCTTATTACCATATTTTTCTATCAGTAACAGTTCTTGCTTATACTCACCAACGGGGATCACCATCCGCCCCCCATCAGCCAGTTGTGCCAATAACGCTTCCGGTACTTTTTCCGCGGCAGCGGTAACAATAATTGCATCAAATGGCGCTTTACTCGTCCAGCCAGCCCAGCCATCACCATGCCGCATAGAGACATTGTGTAAATCAAGGCGCTGCAACCGACGACGAGCCTGATATTGCAATGCTTTAATTCGTTCAACACTGTAAACATGCGGAATGAGTTGTGATAACACCGCCGTTTGATAACCCGAACCGGTGCCCACTTCTAATACACTTTGCGGATTATATTCAATCAGCTGTTCAGTCATGCGGGCAACAATATAAGGTTGCGAAATTGTCTGACCAAAACCAATGGGTAAAGCGGTATTGTCCCATGCCTGATGCGAGATGGCTTCATCAACAAAGTAGTTGCGCGGCACATTCGCCATAGCAGAAAGCACTCGTTCATCCCGGATGCCGAGTTCTTGCAACTGTTTGATTAAAAGATAAGCCACCGTGCCACGCACGCTATTTAAACTCCCCAATCCATGATGCTAGTTCCGCCACACTGGCGTACGCCGTCATATCAACTTGTAATGGCGTAATAGATACAAACCCATGTTCAATAGCATGGAAATCGGTACCTTCTCCCGCATCCTGTTTTTCACCTGGTGGACCGATCCAGTAGACGGGTTTACCACGCGGATCTTGCATAACCAGCATTTTTTCACCGCGATGGCGATTGCCTAATCGGGTGACTTTGATACCTTTAATCTGTTCTAACGGTAGATCGGGTACGTTAACGTTCAGGATCTGATCTGACGGCAGTGGATGTGTACGCAAACGAGAAACTAGCAGACATGCATAATGGGCCGCAGACGCAAAATGCGTTTCGCCAACCAATGATACCGCAACCGCAGGTAAGCCCATATGTCGGCCTTCAGTCGCCGCAGCTACAGTACCGGAATAAATAACATCATCACCTAAATTGGCGCCGTGGTTAATACCTGATACAACGATATCCGGCCAAGGATCCAACAATTTATTCACGGCAAAATGCACACAATCGGTTGGCGTGCCTTTCACAGAATAACGTTTTCCTTCTTCGAGTATTTCAACCCGGATCGGATTTTCCAGCGTCAATGAGTTACTGGCACCACTACGATTACGATCAGGCGCAACGACAACCACATCACCCAGTGAACGTAAGACTTCACTCAGACAATGCAAGCCTTGTGCATTCACGCCATCATCATTACTGACCAGAATTTTCATCGCGCGTATTTTCTCTTATATTGACCAGTTCACGGATCAAACTGGTAGCATAACTACCGGAAGATAATGAAAAATGCAGCTCTAAGGCATTATCCAACCAGCGCCAGCGTAAATCATTAGTACGTAATACTGCCCGGCGGCGTTCTTGCTGCATGCCGGCCTTTTCTAATGCCAGCAACCAGTCGGCATGTTCAGCTAAAACAGAAGACTCCCACGCCAAGGCATCACCTTCCGCCTGACTGACACCCCGCCCCCATAACGGAGCCGTAGTCACTAATTCGCCAAACTCGATACGCTGAGCAAGTTGGTTATTACGCACACTTTTATCAACGACTAGACAACTGTCGGAATTATTAAACATCAGGCAGTCGCCCAGCATCGGCTCTTGCAAACAGTTATCTCGGATACGGGCAGCGACAACCCGATTAAAAATATAGCTACGGGCGGCAGATAAATAGATCGCCCGTTTTTGCCGATCATGAATCCGACGGCCATTAAACATATCGGCAGCAATCTGCAAATTGTTACCGTCATGGCCAAATCGTTGCGGGCCAAAATAATTGGGAACGCCTAATTGCGAGATCTGTTGCAAGCGCAAATCTAGATCACGGCTTTGTTGAATATCTCGCAGATGTATGCGGAATAAGTTACCACGCAATACACCCGGTCTCAGCTTTTTATCGTGTCGAATGGTCTGCAAAACCTGAATATTTTCAGACTCAAACCCGCGTAGATCAGGATCTGGTTTCCCCGGTAGGTGTAATCCAAACCATTGTTCCGTTATTGCATGCCGATCTTTAAGCCCGGCCCAACTGACTGACGAAAGCGGTAGCCCAGTATGATCAGACAGTAATTTAGCCACCCACGCGGTGTTTTCGCCGGTTTTGCGAATGCGGACAAACAAATGCTCGCCTTGTCCACTCGGCATAAAACCCAGATCTTCAAATACCTGAAAATCTGCTGGTTCAGCTTTTAACAGTGCAGACTGTGTTGGCTGACCAAAACGGTATGGCCAATTTAGGTCGAATTCATTATTCATCAGCAGCAACCAGTAAAACGACCGCTTCGACGGCAATACCTTCTTTACGACCAGTAAAACCTAATTTCTCGGTAGTCGTCGCTTTAACATTGACCTGTGAAAGCTGACATTCTAGATCAGCAGCCAGATTCAGACACATAGCCGGGATATGCGGTGCCATCTTCGGGGCCTGAGCAATGATAGTGACGTCGAGATTACCGAGCTGAAAACCACTATTTTTGACCCGCGCGAACACATCACGCAGCAAAATACGGCTATCAACACCTTTAAACTGCGGATCGGTATCCGGAAAATGACGACCGATATCACCGGCAGCAATAGCACCCAATAACGCATCGGCAACCGCATGTAATACCACATCACCATCTGAATGAGCGAGCAGACCTTGTTCATAGGGCACAGCAACCCCACCAAGAATACAAGGCCCTTCACCACCAAAGCGATGCACATCAAAACCGTGACCGATCCGGATCATGCCAACTCCTGTTGCTGCAGAATAAATGCCGCCAATGCCAGATCTTCCGGTTGAGTCACCTTGATGTTATCAGCTCGTCCGGTAACCAGTAATGGTTTGAACCCCGCCAATTCCATGGCTGACGCATCGTCAGTCAACACCATAGACTGAGCAAGACCAGCATCTATCGCATCGGCCAGTTGCTGAGTTGGAAACATCTGCGGTGTTAATGCATGCCAAAGATGACCACGTTCAACGGTTTGTTCAATATGCTGCTGTGGATCAGCACGTTTCATGGTGTCTTTGACTGGCACCGCCAGAATCGCACCATCTTCACCATGCACTACAGCGGCCAGTAAGCGATCCATATCAGCATGCGTGATACAAGGGCGGGCGGCATCATGCACCAACACCCAATCGGTTTCGACACAAGCTAAACCATTTAATACCGAAATTGCCCGCTCTGGGCCACCAAAGGTGACCTCAATCTTAGGATGCGTCGCCAAAGCCAATGAGGGGAAATATTGATCATCTTCTGCAATCACCACCACGATCTTTTCAATCTGCGGATGTGAAAGCAAACGTGTTAACGTATGTTCAATGATCGTCTTATCGCCTAATGGCAAATATTGTTTCGGCTTATTAGCCTGCATCCGGCTTCCCCGGCCTGCAGCGGGCACTACGGCAGTAAATGTCTGCATGACTTAATCACTCTTCGGTAGTGAACTATTCTTGTTTTGCCCAGCACTGTCGCGAGGCAGCACTCGGTAAAAAGTTTCTCCGGGTTTAATGAAACCCAGATCATTTCGGGCTAATTCTTCAATGGCCTCAAGACCACTTTTAAGATCTTCAATTTCTTCTTTAAGTAACATATTACGCTCTTGCAGCTTCTGATTATCAGCCTGCTGGCGTAATAAATTTTCTGAGACTTGTCGATACTCAACGAGTCCGTTTTTCCCGAACCAGAGCTGGCGTTGCACTAACGCCAAGACAACCATCAGGATAAGGGTAAACAGGCGCATGTCGTCTCCTCCTGGAGACATAGTTTCCCACATTCCACCATAAAAGAAAGCCCCGCCAATTGGCGGGGCTTCATCATTTTTTTAGCGAAAACAGGAATTAAGCCTGACCTTTCACTTCTTTCAGACCGTTGAACGGTGCTTTAGCGCCCAGAGCTTCTTCGATACGAATCAGTTGGTTGTATTTAGCAACACGGTCAGAACGGCTCATAGAACCAGTTTTGATCTGGCCAGCAGCGGTACCAACAGCCAGGTCAGCGATGGTAGCATCTTCAGTTTCACCTGAACGGTGAGAGATAACTGCAGTGTAACCAGCGTCTTTAGCCATTTTGATCGCAGCCAGAGTTTCGGTCAGAGAACCGATCTGGTTGAATTTGATCAGGATTGAGTTAGCAATACCGTTGTCGATACCACGTTTCAGGATCTTGGTGTTAGTTACGAACAAGTCGTCACCAACGATCTGGATTTTTTTACCCAGTTTTTCTGTTTGGTAAGCGAAGCCTTCCCAATCAGATTCGTCCAGACCGTCTTCAATAGAAACGATTGGGAATTTGGTAGTCAGGTCTTCCAGGAAGTCAGAGAAACCGTTAGAAGTGAAGATACGACCTTCGCCTTTCAGGTTATATTCTTTCTTCTCAGCATCGTAGAATTCAGATGCAGCGCAGTCCATCGCCAGAGTAACGTCTTTACCCAGCACATAGCCAGCAGCAGCAACAGCTTCAGCGATAACTTCCAGCGCTTCAGCGTTAGATTTCAGGTTAGGTGCGAAACCGCCTTCATCACCAACTGCAGTGTTGTAGCCTTTAGATTTCAGAACTTTAGCCAGGTTGTGGAACACTTCAGCACCCATGCGAACTGCTTCTTTCAGGGTCTTAGCGCCAACTGGCTGGATCATGAATTCTTGGATGTCTACGTTGTTGTCAGCGTGCTCGCCACCGTTGATGATGTTCATCATTGGCAGAGGCATAGAGTAAACACCTGGAGTACCGTTCAGCTCAGCAATGTGAGCGTACAGTGGCAGACCTTTAGCAGCTGCAGCAGCTTTAGCGTTCGCCAGAGACACAGCCAGGATTGCGTTAGCACCGAAGTTAGATTTGTTTTCAGTACCATCCAGGTCGATCATGATCTGGTCGATAGTAGCTTGATCCTGAGCGTCTTTACCCAGCAGGGCAGCAGCGATTGGGCCGTTTACAGCGCCGATTGCTTTCAGAACACCTTTACCCAGGAAACGAGCTTTGTCACCGTCACGCAGTTCCAGTGCTTCGCGAGAGCCGGTAGATGCACCAGACGGAGCAGCTGCCATACCAGAGAAACCACCTTCCAGGTGCACTTCAGCTTCAACAGTAGGGTTACCGCGTGAGTCGATGATTTCGCGAGCAATCACTTTGACGATTTTAGACATATTATCAATCCTCGTTTTAAGAAATAAACAACAAACAAAGTTATAAAATGCAGTTGCCGCAATATGCCACAACCACGGTTATTGTCGATTAATTTAAGTGTCGTTTCATGTATTCACCCGCGGCTTTAATGAAGCCTTCAAACAGCGGATGTCCGTCACGAGGTGTAGAGGTAAATTCCGGATGGAACTGTACTGCTACGAACCATGGGTGATCTGGATTCTCTACAATTTCCACCAGTTTTTTGTCCGCAGACAAACCGGTCACTTTCAAACCTGCTGCTTCAATTTTCGGCAACAGGGTATTATTCACTTCATAACGATGACGGTGACGTTCCTGAATGGTGTCGTTACCGTACAGTGCACGAACTTTAGAGCCTTCCACCAAATGACAC
>CAIZDF010000354.1 GCA_903931645.1 uncultured Tolumonas sp. | reverse complement strand
GACCCTGCGTTATTTTTGGCCGCTGCAGCGCAAATTAATGTGCCATTTACGGAATGCTTACTGATTGAAGATTCATTATCTGGTTTGGAAGCGGCAAGGCGTGGTGGTGCTGGTTACATTGTGGCACTTGGCCCGAAAGAAAAGCATGCATCATTAAGTGAAGTGGTGGGTGTGCATCAGGTTATTGCACAGTTAGATGAGTTGGATGTTGCGACTCTGTTTTGTTAAGAGACTAAGCAGGCCAGATGGCTGACCTGCTGTTTAATCTGATTTGACCTGCTGTTTAATCTGATTAGAGATAACGTGCACGCTTGCGGTTTTGCTGCCAGAGTGCGATGACAAGCCCCGCAATACAAAAACCAATCAGCGGCAGCGAGCCCCAACGGGTATACGGGGTAACGCCAGTGGTGGGTGCCACATCAGCACGCAGCACTTTCTGTTCAAACTGTGGCAGCATGCCAATCGTTTTGCCCTGATGATCGAACACTACCGTGACACCACTATTGGTGGCGCGGACGACTGGTTTACCAAACTCTATCGCCCGCATCCGGGCGATTTCCATGTGTTGCCACGGGCCACCGGAGGTACCAAACCAGCTGTCATTCGATACATTCACAATAAATTGCGTGTCTTCATGAATATTCTGCCGTAGCTCATCGGAGTATTCCATTTCATAACAAATGGAGGTCGCAAACTTATAACCACCGGCTAACAGGTTGTCCTGCACTGCATCACCACGAGAAAACGATGACATTGGCAGATCAAAAAATGGCGCGATAGGGCGTAATAAATCGCCAAACGGCACAAACTCACCGATCGGTAACAGATGGTGTTTATACCAGCGGTTACCTTGACCATATTGATAACTGAGCTTGCCTTCCTTATCCATCAGCCCCGTTGCTACCACACCGTTATAATAGCGATCCAGCGACTGATCATAATATTGGATACCAGTAATAAAACCGGCTTTCTGGCTACGCATGGCATCATCCATATTGGTCATGAATTCACGCATGTCATTTTCCAGCGCCGGAACGGCGGATTCTGGCCAGATGATGATATCGGCACCTTTGCTTTCGCGGGTCAGATCAATATAGCGAAGCAGGGTTGGCTTGATGAAATTAGGGTCCCATTTCGATGATTGTGGAATGTTGCCTTGTGCGAGCGCGAAGTTGACTGGCTTGCCGGGTTGTGTCCAGACTTTTTGTTGCAGGCCGTAACCGGTGACAAACAGTAATGGCGGCAGGAGTAGCCATAGAATTCGGCGTTGTTGCCAGCACAACAGACACGCGGCTGCACACCACACCACGGCCAGCGTGACGCTCTGCACACCAAACAAGGGGGCAAATCCAGTTAGCCAGTTGTCGACTTGAGAATAACCCAGCCACATCCACGGGAAACCGGTCATCACATGACCCATGCTCCAGTCACTGATCAACCATAACGCCGGAAAGGCCAATAACAGACGGGTAGCTCCCGCTTTGGGAAAGAAGCGGTTGAGCAGTGCTGCAGCAATTGCGGGGTATAAAGAAAGATATGCGCACAGAATACCCACCAATACAAACGCAACGGGGAGCGAGATGCCACCAAATTGCGTCATGCTGACGTGGATCCACCAAAGGCTGGGCAGATTCATTGCCATGGCAAACAGCCAGGTCAGGCGGAATGCACGACCAGCAGTTTGCTGATTTAGTGAGGCCAATAAGCCCAACATGGCCACAAATGCCAATGGCCACCAATTCAGTGGCGCGAAAGCAGCGCTACAGAGTAAACCAGACAGCAACGCGCCCCAAAGAGCGCGTTGTGACGAAGGGCGACTAAACCCGTCAGAATTATTCCACTTCATTATTAGATCGCTGTTCCGGAGGAGTCACTTGTAATTGGATCAGACGGCGACGATCAACTTGCAGGATCTTGAAGACAAACCCTGACAGCTCGATGCTATCACCTCGTTTTGGCAGGTGGCCAAAGCCATGCATGACGATGCCGCCAATGGTGTCGACGTCATCATCGCTAAAATGGCTGCCAAAGTGTTCGTTGAATTCTTCGATTGGCGTCAACGCATTGAGTGTAAAACGGCGTTCATCCAGCGCGCGGATCGAGGGTTGATCGGTCGATAGCTCGTCGTATTCGTCTTCGATCTCGCCCACGATCAGTTCCAGAATATCTTCGATCGTCACCAGACCGGAGACACTGCCAAACTCATCGACCACGATCGCCATATGATAACGTTGTTGCTGAAACTCTTTTAACAGGCGATCGACGCGTTTACTTTCCGGCACCACAACCGCTGGGCGTAGGGTTTTTTCGAAATCAAACGGTTCAGCGGTTAAGCCAAAGCCATAAGGAAGAAGGTCTTTCGCCAGCAAAATACCATCGACATGATCTTTATCGTCACTGATCACCGGAAAGCGGGAATGCGCAGAGCGGATGATCATCGGTAAAAAAGCAGATACCGGCTGATCACGACGGATGGTGATCATTTGCGTGCGGGGGATCATGATATCGCGCACGCGCAGTTCGGAGACTTCCAGTACGCCTTCGATCATCTCTTTGGTATCTTCATCGATGACGTCGCGTTCTTCCGCATCCTGTATTACTTCCACCAGATCATTACGATCTTTCGGCTCACCCTGAAACAGATGGCTTAAGCGTTCCAGCCATTTTTTTCGCGGTGAACCGTGACTACTGTGAGGGTGCTCATCACTCATGATGTCATAAATCCTTAAATTTCATCATCTTTATAAGGGTCAGGATAATTCAGCGCCTGCATGAATTCTTTTTCCAGCGCTTCCATCTCTTCGGCTTCGTCATCTTCTATATGGTCATAACCGAGTAAATGCAAGCTGCCGTGGATCACCATGTGCGCCCAGTGTGATTCCAGTGTTTTTTGTTGCTCGCTGGCTTCCTGTTCTACCACTTGCCGACAAATGATTAAATCACCTAACAGCGGAAAATCTTCCACGCCCGGTGGGCATTCAAAGGGAAACGACAGTACATTGGTCGGTTTATCTTTGCCACGGTAGGTGAGGTTCAGATCGTTGCTTTCGGCTTCATCGACAATGCGGATCGTCACCTCCGCTTCTTGCTGAAACGGTAAGATGGCAGTATCCAGCCACTGCTGAAATTGCGCTTCTGATGGCAAGCCACTGCTGTCAGCACAAGCTAACTGCAGATCAAGCGTGATGCTCATGACGATGATCCCTCGTGCGGTGCTGCTTTGCTTTCCGCGATTATTTTTTGTTGCTCAAATTTTTCGTAAGCTTGCACGATGCGTGCGACAACAGGATGACGAACTACGTCTGTTGCTTGGAAAAAGTTAAATGAAAGTCCGTCGACGCCATTTAGCACTTCGATCGAGTGTCGCAGGCCTGATTTTACGTTGCGCGGCAAGTCGATCTGGGTAATGTCACCCGTGATCACGGCGCGCGAGTTAAAGCCGATTCGGGTCAGGAACATCTTCATCTGTTCCACGGTGGTGTTTTGCCCTTCATCCAGAATGATAAAGGCATCATTCAGCGTACGACCACGCATATAAGCCAACGGCGCAATCTCAATGATGTTTCGTTCGATGAGTTTTTCTACCCGTTCGAACCCCAGCATTTCAAACAGTGCATCGTAAAGCGGGCGCAAATAAGGATCGACCTTCTGACTCAAATCGCCGGGCAGGAAACCCAGTTTTTCACCGGCTTCGACCGCTGGGCGGGTGAGTAGAATACGGCGTACTTCCTGACGTTCCAGTGCATCGACGGCGGCGGCAACGGCTAAATAAGTTTTACCGGTGCCCGCAGGGCCAATACCAAAGGTAATGTCATGCGCGACAATGTTATTTACGTATTGCGCCTGATTCGGCGAGCGTGGTTTCACCATGCCGCGTTTGGTTTTGATGTTCACCTCTTTGCCATACGGAATGGCATTCGGTGTTTCATTGTCGTCACTTTGTTCCAGCATATGACACTGCTGGATTGCCAGATGTACTTGATCCGGTGTCAGATCGACTACTTTCTGCCCGCGCACCGGTTGTGTTTCCACATACAGCTGTTTCAGCAGATCAGCGACCACTTGCGCGATAGCGCCTTTACCAACAATCTGGAAATGGTTGTTGCGATAGATGATTTCCACACCCATGCGACGTTCAATCTGCTTGATGTTGTCATCAAACGGGCCGCATAAACTGGCCAGACGTTGGCTATCAGCGGGGTCTAAATGAAGGTCGAGAGTGGCAATGTGTCGGCTCAAGGTATTCCTCGTTATAAAACAGGCCGTCATATGACGGCCAGAGAGTCAGTGATTATGGGCGGAACTGGGCAACACCCAATTCATCGGCAACACCATCTGGGCGGCGACTTAAAATCTCCGCTGGCTTGATTTGATGGCGCAGATCCATCTCAGCTTCGGTACGGACAATCTCACCACGCAGCGAATGCGGGCGCGCTTCGGTAATTCGAACATCAACAAACTGACCAATCAGACGGGCATCACCTTCGAAATTCACCACGCGGTTATTTTCGGTGCGGCCGCGCAACTCCATAATGTTCTGGCTGGATGGGCCTTCCACCAAAATGCGTTGAATGGAGTCGTGCATCTGGCGGCTGTATAACATCGCCTGATTGTTGATGGTTTGCTGCAAGTGATACAGACGCTCTTTTTTCACTTCCAACGGCGTATCGTCGGGCATATCCGCTGCTGGGGTACCCGGGCGTGCACTGAAAATGAAGCTATAGCTGGTGTCGAACTGTACATCTTCAATCAGTTTCATGGTTTTGGCAAAATCGTCATCGGTTTCACCGGGGAAACCCACGATAAAGTCAGAACTGATCAGAATGTCAGGCCGCACTGTTTTCAGCTTGCGGATTTTCGATTTGTATTCCAACGCGGTATGCGGGCGTTTCATCATCGACAGGATCTTGTCTGAACCACTTTGTACTGGCAGATGCAGGAAACTCACCAGTTCAGGCGTGTCTTGATACACTTCGATAATGTCGTCGGTGAATTCAATTGGGTGGCTGGTGGTGTAACGAATACGGTCGATGCCATCAATCGCGGCTACCATACGTAACAACTGAGCAAAGCTGCAGATGCTGCCATCGTGGTTCGCACCGCGATAAGCGTTCACGTTTTGCCCCAGCAGATTCACTTCACGCACGCCTTGTTCTGCCAGTTGCGCAATTTCATACAGCACATCATCTAACGGGCGGCTGACTTCCTCACCACGGGTATAAGGCACCACGCAGTAAGTACAATATTTGGAACAACCTTCCATGATGGAAACATAGGCAGTCGGGCCTTCGGCACGCGGTTCTGGCAGATTGTCGAATTTCTCGATTTCTGGGAACGACACATCGACCTGTGCGCCATGACCGGCTTTCACTTGCTTGATCATGTTGGGCAGGCGGTGCAGGGTTTGTGGGCCAAACACCACATCAACATTCGGCGCGCGCGAGCGGATCGCTTTGCCTTCTTGTGATGCTACGCAACCGCCGACAGCGATCACCAGCTCAGGGTTTTTCTTTTTTAGCTCTTTCCAGCGTCCTAACTGGTGGAACAGTTTTTCTTGCGCTTTTTCGCGAATAGAACAGGTATTCAATACCAGCAGGTCAGCTTCTTCCGGAAGCTCGGTGGTTTCATAACCCAGTGAACTGGTCAACAAATCTACCATTTTGGCCGAGTCGTACTCGTTCATCTGGCAGCCCCAGGTTTTGATATGCAGTTTCTTGCTCATGGATTGTTAGCTGACTCACTATTAACAAAGACGCAGTATTCTACTTGGTTAGTCAGGTACTGACTATATTTGCAGCTTTAACCTGACCAGAATTCACATCTTTCCTGTCAATCAAGCATGGGAATCCCTGCTTCGGCTAGTTATCAGCGCGCCGACTTTCCTCTATAAGACCCGGTCTTTTGTGGATCAATCGTAGGTTTAGCATTATGCCAATGTATCAGTACGAGTGTACTCATTGTGGTCATCAGCTTGCGAAATTGCAGAAAATGTCTGATGCACCGCTGGTGGATTGTCCGGCTTGCTCTCAGGCCGCACTGAAAAAACTGCTGTCCGCACCCAGATTTCGCCTGAAAGGCGGTGGCTGGTATGAAACAGATTTCAAAACCGGCACGAAAAAGAATCTGGCAAGTTGCGACTCAGCACAAGGCGGATGCGCGAGCTGTCCGGCTGCTGGCGAATAATTAAATGAATCTCCGGAATGCCGGAGATATAAATTCAGTAAAGGAATAAATCATGCGTAGCATTTACTGTGGTCAGGTGACAAGTAGCCATGTCGATCAGACTGTAACCCTGTGTGGTTGGGTTCATCGCCGTCGCGATTTGGGCGGGCTGATTTTTATCGACATGCGTGACCGCGAAGGCATCATTCAGGTGTTTTTCGATCCGGATCAGCCGGAAGCATTCGCACTGGCATCAGAACTGCGTAATGAATTCTGTATTCGTGTCACTGGTACAGTACGCGCTCGCCCAGAAAGCCAGATCAACAAAGATATGGCGACTGGCGAAGTCGAAGTGTTCGCGC
The DNA here is from genome assembly GCA_903931645.1 of uncultured Tolumonas sp. Classification (GTDB taxonomy): domain Bacteria; phylum Pseudomonadota; class Gammaproteobacteria; order Enterobacterales; family Aeromonadaceae; genus Tolumonas. The sequence goes on along the minus strand of CAIZDF010000354.1, from coordinate 4,626 downwards.
ATGGTTTAGAGATCATCAACCGCTCCGAAGCCTTACCACTGGATTTCAACCAGACCAACACCGAAGAACAACGTCTGAAATACCGTTATCTCGATCTGCGTCGCCCTGAAATGGCCGCGTCGCTGAAAACACGCGCTCGCATTACCAGTTTCGTGCGTCGGTATATGGATGAGCACGGTTTCCTCGATATTGAAACCCCAATGCTGACCAAAGCGACACCGGAAGGCGCGCGTGACTACCTGGTGCCAAGCCGTGTGCACAAAGGCAAATTCTACGCGCTGCCACAATCACCACAGCTGTTCAAACAGCTGCTGATGATGTCGGGTTTTGACCGTTATTATCAGATCGTGAAATGCTTCCGTGATGAAGATCTGCGTGCTGACCGCCAGCCAGAATTCACCCAGATCGACGTGGAAACTTCATTCCTGAACGCTGATCAAGTGCGTGAACTGATGGAAAATCTGATCCGTGGTCTGTGGCAGAACATCATTGGTGTTGATTTGGGTCAGTTCCCAATCATGACCTTTGACGAAGCGATGCGCCGCTACGGTTCTGATAAACCCGATCTGCGTAACCCGATGGAAATGGTCGATATCGCTGACTTACTGAAAGAGGTAGCGTTTGCGGTGTTTGCAAACCCTGCGAATGATCCGAAAGGTCGTGTCGCTGCGCTGCGTGTACCGGGTGGTGCCCAGTTGTCGCGTAAACAGATCGACGAATATACCCAGTTCGTGGCTATCTATGGCGCGAAAGGTCTGGCATGGATGAAGGTCAATCAGGCGGCTAGTGGGCTGGAAGGCGTGCAATCGCCAGTGGCTAAGTTCCTGAATGATGAGATCGTGCGTGAAATTCTGAGCCGCACTGGCGCACAAGACGGCGATATCATCTTCTTTGGCGCTGACAGTAAAAAAGTGGTGTGCGATGCCATTGGTGCGTTGCGCCTGAAACTGGGTCGCGATCTGGATCTGGTGGAAAACTGCTGGAAACCATTGTGGGTTGTTGATTTCCCAATGTTTGAAGAAGACGGTGAAGGTGGTGTAACTGCGATGCATCACCCATTCACCGCACCAAAAGATTTCACGCCAGCCCAGCTGGAAGCTGACCCATTGGCTGCTTACGCGAACGCCTATGACATGGTGATCAACGGTTATGAAGTGGGTGGTGGTTCAGTGCGTATTCACCGCAGCGAAATGCAGCAGACCGTATTCCGTGCCATCGGTATCAGCGAAGCAGAACAAAAAGAGAAATTCGGCTTCCTGCTTGATGCGCTGAAATTCGGTACGCCACCGCATGCCGGTCTGGCTTTTGGTCTCGATCGTCTGACCATGCTGTTGATTGGCAGCGACAACATTCGTGACGTGATTGCGTTCCCGAAAACCACTGCCGCTGCTTGTTTGATGACGGATGCGCCAAGTTTTGCAAACCAGCAACAACTGGGTGAGCTGGCTATTCAAACCACGGTGAAAGCCGCCGAATAAGTTTTTGTTTTTCGGGTAACGCGGCTTTTGTGACGGGAATGCTACTGTCACCACGTTACCCGCTGATTTTAGCTGATAAATTCAGCGTTAATTTTTATCGGGAGAGAGTTATGGCAGGTCACAGTAAGTGGGCCAACATTAAACACCGCAAAGCAGCGCAAGATGCGAAACGCGGTAAAATGTTTACAAAAATGATCCGTGAAATTACCACGGCAGCCCGTCTGGGTGGCCCTGATGGTGGTTCTAATCCGCGTCTGCGTGCGGCTGTTGCTGCAGCACTGTCTATCAACATGACGCGTGATACTGTAGATCGTGCGATCAAGCGTGGTGCCGGTGGTGACGATGGCGTTGAATTAGAAACCCTGGTGTATGAAGGTTACGGCCCGGCAGGCACTGCAGTGATGGTTGAATGTATGACCGACAACCGCAACCGTACTGTTGCTGGTGTGCGTCATGCGTTCAGTAAAAGCGGCGGTGCGTTGGGTACTGATGGCTCAGTAGCCTATCTGTTTACCAAAAAAGGCATTCTCTCTTTCACCAACGCAGACGAAGATGCATTGATGGAAGCGGCGTTGGAAGCGGGTGCTGATGACGTTGAAACCAACGATGATGGTTCAATCGACGTTTATACCTCGCCATTTGATTTCGGTACTGTATTGGATGCCTTAGAAGCCGCTGGTTTCAAACCAGAGAATGCCAATGTCAGTATGATCCCTAGCACCGAAGTAGATCTGACTGCTGATGATGCACCGAAATTGCTGCGTCTGATCTATATGCTGGAAGATCTGGACGACGTACAAGAGGTTTATCACAACGGTACTATTTCTGATGAAGTAGCTGCCACACTGGAATAATGTTTCCAGTCTGCGTCACCGCTGTCAGTTGACAGGAACAGGGAGCTTCGGCTCCCTTTTTTGTTAGCGCAGTTTTTTCCTGTCGTGTTAGTCTGCGGCTGTTTATTTCTTCATTTTTATAAGTATTGTTATGACCATTATTCTGGGTATTGATCCGGGGTCGCGTATTACGGGCTATGGCGTGATCCGGCAACAGGCAGGCAAGGTGGAATACCTTGGCTCTGGCTGTATCCGTACCAGTGGCGAACAACTGTCGGGTAAATTGAAACAAATTTACGATGGTATCAGCGAAATTATTCTGCAATTCAAGCCGGATCTGTTTGCCATCGAGCAGGTCTTTATGGCGAAAAACCCCGATTCCGCCTTAAAACTGGGGCAGGCGAGGGGCAGTGCGATTGTCGCGGCTGTCAATGCAGGGTTACCGGTTGCTGAATATTCTGCCCGTCAGGTTAAACAATCGGTTGTTGGCACTGGTGCGGCCGATAAAGAGCAGGTGCAGCACATGGTCAAGCAGTTACTGAAATTGCCGGCCTGTCCACAGGCGGATGCGGCGGACGCACTGGCGGTCGCCTTGTGCCATACGCACACCCAACACACATTATTGCGGATGGCGGGTAAAGTGCAGGGTACCGTGCGTGGACGCCTGCGATAAACCACCGAATAACTGGATGTTCATCCAGTTATTTATTATGCTAGCGCGATAATTAAACCGAAGGAGCAAGCGCGTGATTGGCAGACTGCATGGCATCATTATCGAGAAATCCCCACCGGAAATTCTGTTGGATGTTGGTGGTGTGGGTTATGAACTCCAATTGCCGATGACTTGCTTCTACGAGCTACCTGCTATTGGGCAGGAAGCCACTATTATCACCCACTTTGTGGTGCGTGAAGACGCGCAATTGCTGTATGGTTTTAATACCCGCCAAGAGCGTATGCTGTTTCGAGAATTACTGAAAGCCAATGGTGTTGGTCCGAAATTGGCGCTGGCAATCATGTCAGGCATGTCGGCGAATCAGTTTGTCGCCTGCGTTGAGCGCGAAGATGTCTCGTCTCTAGTGAAATTGCCTGGCGTTGGTAAAAAGACTGCAGAACGCCTGATCGTCGAGATGAAAGATCGCCTCAAGGGGTGGAATGGCCATGACTTATTCACCCCCTACACCGATGCTGCACCCGCAGATAATGCTACCGCTGCTGCACCAGCTGATACTGTCGAATCAGAAGCTGTCGCCGCCTTGTTGTCTTTGGGCTATAAACCACAGCAAGCCAGTCTGGTGGTAAGTAAAGTAATGAAACCCGAGATGACAGTCGAAAATGTCATTCGAGAAGCACTACGAGCTATGTTGTAACGGAAGCGATGAGATCATGATTGAAGCCGACCGCCTGATTGCTCCTGCTGCAATCACCGAAGATGACCAACTGGATCGTGCGATCCGGCCTAAACTGCTGGCTGATTATCAGGGGCAGGATCAGGTGCGCTCGCAGATGGAGATCTTCATCGAAGCGGCCCGTCGTCGTAGCGAAGCGCTTGATCATGTGTTGATCTTTGGCCCCCCAGGGTTAGGCAAAACCACCTTGGCCAACATCATTGCCAATGAGATGGGCGTGAATATTAAAACCACCTCAGGCCCAGTATTAGAGCGAGCCGGTGATTTGGCGGCATTACTGACTAATCTCGAACCCCACGATGTTCTGTTTATCGATGAAATTCACCGTCTCAGCCCGGTGGTGGAAGAAGTGCTCTATCCGGCAATGGAAGATTATCAGCTGGATATCATGATCGGTGAGGGGCCCGCTGCGCGCTCGATCAAATTAGAATTACCGCCGTTTACCCTGATTGGTGCGACTACCCGCGCTGGTTCACTGACATCGCCACTGCGTGATCGTTTTGGTATCGTGCAACGCCTTGAGTTTTATAAGGTGGAAGATCTGGCGCATATTGTGGGCCGCAGTGCTGATGTGCTGGGTTTATCATTAGATAAGCAAGGTGCCTTCGAAATCGCTAAGCGTGCGCGAGGTACACCGCGCATTGCCAATCGTCTGCTACGTCGGGTACGCGATTTTGCCGAGATCCGCGCCAACGGCCATATCTCCGATAACATTGCCGCACAAGCACTGGATATGCTCGATGTCGATAACGCCGGTTTTGATTATATGGATCGCAAGCTGTTACTGGCGATCATCGACAAATTCTTGGGTGGCCCGGTAGGAGTTGAAAACCTGGCTGCGGCGATCGGCGAAGAAAAAGAAACGATAGAAGATGTTCTCGAGCCTTATCTGATTCAGCAGGGATATCT
>CAIZDF010000353.1 GCA_903931645.1 uncultured Tolumonas sp. | reverse complement strand
GTTTGTATTTCAGCGGCCGTGATCTATGCTTTTCAGCTGCCGAAACTGCGGAGTTTTATAAGGCCGGTGTATATCAAAAAAGGGATCATCATTGAACCCGTTCATTAAGGAGTGAGTTATGGTAAAAATGATACTTGAATTGATCATACTCACTTTGTTCGAGCGCCAGAATGGTGCGTGGTGCTATAGAAACTTTGTAGTTGCGGTTAATTAACCAATATCACTCATGAAAGTTTAAGAAATTTTTGTTAAAAAATATTCCTTTTAAATACACTTTGTCTAATGTTTGTTTTTGATTTTAATGTGAAAAACAACTCCATTTCGATTTATTTTTAATCAAAATGGAGTTGTTCAGTTTACGAATATATTGTTAACCTACAGTAATAAAAACAGGAGGATTTATTCCTCCTGTTTTGTTTGTCTTGCATTCACGAGCATTGGAAATTAGTTTGTAGAGCGGTTTTGCATAAATTGGCTTAATAATTGAATTTATATAGCCCTGGCTGGTTAGGTGCGACATATAAAAGGTTTTAAAATGTTACGCAAAGGAATGCGTAGACTGGTACACGGATGCCGCGAAATACTACATAGGTTGCATGTCTCCCGTTGTACCTGCATCGATGAGCGCCAGTTATCTCAGATAGGCCATACGCTATATCAAGAATTTGATGATGGTGTCGTCTTGCTGGATAAAAACGGCTTTTTGCTGGAAGCCAATCCGGCATTTTGCCGTCAGAGCGGTTTTTCCTTACTCGAACTGTTAAGAATGCGCCGTACCCAGCTGCGGGCGATGCTTCAGGTTGACTGGGATATTGTCTTATCGCAATTAATGACCTCCGGTCGTTGGCAAGGTGCGCTTTGGTTAAAACATAAAACCCAAGGCTGGTTACCGTATCAGCTTATGCTACGCCGGACTGCTGCACTGTCAGGGAACGTGGAGTTATTGGGTGTTTTTTCTGCCCAACGCGGCATGTCTGCGGATGAAGAACAACTCGATCCACTAACGGGTTTATTACACCGTCTCTCTTTTGATAACCAATTACGGCTACTTTGCCGGGGTACGCAGCCGTTTACTTTATTAACCCTCGATCTGGATCAATTCCGCCAAATCAACAATCAATTTGATCACCAGACCGGTGATCGTATCTTGCAGCAGTTAGCGTTACGCTTACAGCGGTTATTAGGGCCTCGGGGTATGGTGGCCCGTGTTGGTGGTGATGATTTTGCCTTACTTATCCCCGATATGGATCAACCAGAACAAGCACAGCAGTTAGCCGAGGAGGTGTATGCCGAAGTGCTGCGGCCATTTAAAAATGGTGACAGCGAAATAGCTATTTCGGGCACCTTGGGTGGAGCACTGTGGCCGCTAGATGCGCGCAGCCCCGGTGCATTATGGCGACGGGCGGAACAAGCGCTTTTCATTGCCCGCAACCGTCATTTACCCATGCTGGCATTTTCTGCCGGTGTGCGTAAAGAATTGTCATATCGGCAAAAGCTCCAGCAAGATTTATTGGATGCGGTTCAAAACAACGGGATCTGGGTTGCTTATCAGCCGATTTGGGACAATCAGCGTCAGCGCGTCGGCAAACTGGAAGCGCTTGCCCGCTGGTCACATCCTGAATTAGGTAACATACCGCCGGACCAATTCATTCCGTTAGCCGAAGAAAGTGGCCTGATTGGCCTGCTTGGTGAAAAGATTCTGGAACAAGCCTGTGCCGATCTGGCGCTATTGCATCAAGCGGGGTTTGATTGGTTAGAACTCAGCATTAACCGCTCAATAATCGAATTTTTGCAATTAGATGCGCAAGCTAACAGCTGGCTGGATGTGATCCATCAACACCATATTGCACCGGCAAAAATCATCTTTGAGGTAACCGAATCGCTGTTGATGGATACACAAAGCCAGCATCTAGTGCGCTTGCATACCCTGCGTGAAGCCGGATGCCGGATCGCGATCGATGATTTTGGTACTGGATATTCCTCATTTAATTACTTAAGAAAATTCCCCATCGATATTGTGAAGATTGACCGGAGCTTCGTGCTGACTGTGCCCCATGATCACAAGGACACCCAATTGTTATTAGGTATCCTGTGTATTGTGCAAAATCTGGGTTATGAGGTGGTCGTCGAAGGTATTGAGGATGAAGCGCTACAGCAATTTTTATTGCAGCATCATTGTGAATACAGTCAGGGTTATCTGTTTAGTAAACCGCAAAATTTTACATCATTGCTGGAATATCTGGTGGAACTATCGCCGCAAGTCCGAGCTAGCGGCGAATAACCGTTTTTATAACACCCAACGTTGTAACGCGCCCGCAATCCCGTCATTATCATTAGTTCCGGTAACGAAATGCGCCTGCTGTCGAATTTCAGCAGCTGCGTTACCCATGGCGACACCTAAACCAACCTGCTGAAACATGCTGATATCATTATGATTGTCACCAAACGCAATCACTTGTTCCAGCGTTAAACCTCGATGTGTCACCCATTCGGCCAATCGATTACCTTTACTATTACCTCTGTTCACGATTTCCAAACCATTTGGCGCTGTTCGATCAGAGGTAATCGCTAACTCGCTGGGTAATGCCGCGATAAATTCATCAATCGCTGATGTTGTGGCGTGCGATAACTCGATTTTCCACAATGGTGTATGTGTGTGACATAAAGCCGCGATAGATTCATGTTCAATAAAATGTGGACGTTGATTAGAAGGTAAAGCGTGTACGAGTTTTTTTACTCGGCCGACATGTTCATTGTCTGGTTGATGGCCAATACCATCGGAAAAATGGCAGATTGCATCCAGTTGAAGTGATTCAATTAACGGAATTAATTGTTGCCATTGCTGGTCAGACAAAGGGGCACCAGCAGTAATCTGCTGATTTTTTGTATCAAAAACATAAGCGCCATTAGCGCAGATCAGTGGGGTATCCAGTGCTAATTGATAATGTACCGGATAAGCCATCATATGATGTCGCCCAGTGACCAAAATAACTTCAATTCCTTTCTTTCTTGCTTGTTGTATCGCATTCGCTGTTTTTTCAGTTATATGATGATCACTACTTAACAACGTGCCATCCATATCTAAGGCAATAACTGCAATATCTGCCATTTCACATATATCCTTCTTTAGGTTCTGCCCACAGGCTGAAACTTTAGCGATTTATTTGCAAGTTACCGATATACGAAAAAACAGATGCCATCTATTAGCCTCGGTATGGATATAGAAACTGCAATCAAAAAGAGCATGCTCTTATAAAGCACTTTACGTAAACTTGCGGCTCTTTTGAGCATGAGAGCAATGGGATCTGCAGTATGTCTGATATTTTAAATAGTCTGATCATGGGTGTTGTAGAAGGTATTACCGAATTTCTGCCGGTATCCAGTACAGGCCATTTGATTGTCACCAAAGAACTTCTTAAATTTCAGGGAAGTGATACCTTCGAAATAGTTATTCAGTTAGGTGGTGTTCTGGCTGTGATGTGGTTTTATTTCGCCACTATTTTACAGCAAGTAAAAAGCGTTACTACTGACGCTGTCGTACGTCGCTTCTGGATGGCCGTTATCGTCGCCTTTTTACCAGCGGCATGTATTGGCTTGGCGTTTCATCATTACATCACGGAATATCTGTTCAATAGTGTCACGGTGGCCTGCAGTCTGATTGTCGGTGGTGTGATCATGTGGTGGATAGAAGGTGCTGCTTTCAAACCCCGCACACTGGCATTTGAACAAATCACCTTAAAACAAGCATTCACGATTGGTTGCGCACAGCTGTGCTCACTGATCCCAGGAGTGAGCCGGAGTGCCTCTACTATTATGGGCGGAATGCTGACCGGGTTGGATCGCTCGACTGCTACTGGTTTTAGCTTCTTTCTTTCCATACCGACATTGGGTGCGGCGAGCATTTATTCCTTACTTAAAGATCTACACGGAGTAGGGGAACACGGTGTCGTTAATATCAGCATTGGGCTTATTACATCATTTATTGTCAGCTTGCTGTCGATCGGTTGGTTGTTGCGTTATATAAGTAAACACAGTTTCCGTGGATTTGCTGTTTATCGCATCATCGCTGGTATGTTGATCTTGGTTTTATCCTACTTCGGTTTCTTCGCAACCAGCGTTTAAAGCCGTATTACATGCAGCAAATAGCCGAATTTAGCGGCTATTTGCTGTAAAAATCAGCATTCAAACCAAAACCATCATAAAATTGTAATAAAGCGCTTGATCAAAAACGATCACTCCCTATAATGCGGCCCCACTGAGACGGCAGACGCCGACACAGAGCGAGTTAAGCAGTTGTGACGAACAACGCTTGACAAGCAAACGGGAAAGCGTATGATTCGCGTCCCTGGCCTTAGCGCCACGCTCTTTAACAATATATCAAGCAATCTGTGTGGGCACTTGCGTAGATTGATTAGATTGAAAAAATTTAATCAATGATGCGAGTGAC
>CAIZDF010000352.1 GCA_903931645.1 uncultured Tolumonas sp. | reverse complement strand
GATCTGTGAATCAGATATTCAATTCATGGATGAAATAACGCATTTGCATCTGGGTGGTAAACTGGAAACCACGCTGAAGAATAGCATCGATACCATGGCTGATTTAGCCAAAGTATATACACCCGGTGTAGCGCAGGTGTGTATGGAGATTGCACACAATCCTGAACGGGCTTATGACCTGACCATCAAGAAAAATACGGTTGCTGTTGTCTCTGATGGTACCGCAGTGCTGGGGCTGGGTGATATCGGCCCAGAAGCGGCAATGCCAGTGATGGAAGGCAAAGCAGCCTTGTTCAAACAGTTTGCCGGTGTGGATGCGTTCCCAATTTGTCTGGATACCAAAGACACCGAAGAGATCATCGCCATTGTAAAAGCGCTGGCACCGACTTTTGGTGGTATCAATCTGGAAGATATCTCTGCACCACGTTGTTTCGAAATCGAAGAACGTCTGAAAAAAGAGCTGGATATCCCGGTATTCCACGACGACCAACACGGCACCGCTATCACTGTGTTGGCGGGTTTCCTGAATGCACTGAAAGTTTGTAAAAAGAACATCGCCGATGTGAAAGTAGTGGTGGTTGGTATCGGTGCTGCCGGTATCGCGGTATCAAAAATGCTGCTGAGTGCGGGCGTGAAAAACCTGATTGGTGTTGATCGTCATGGCTCCATTTACCGTGGTGAACCTTACAGCAACGACAGCTGGAATGAATATGCCCACATCACTAACCCAAATAACGAGCAGGGCCCTTTATCGACAGTGATTGAAGGCGCAGATGTATTTGTCGGTCTGTCTGGCCCAGGGGTATTGAAAGTCGATGATCTGAAGAAAATGGCGAAAGATCCGATCGTATTTGCGATGGCCAATCCGGCGCCGGAAATTGCACCGGAAGTCGCGGCGCCGTATGTCCGCGTGATGGCAACTGGTCGTTCAGATTATCCGAACCAATTAAACAACGTATTGTGCTTCCCTGGTATTTTCCGTGGTGCGCTGGATTGCGGTGCCCGCCAAATCACCGAAGAGATGAAATTGGCGGTGGCCTATGCAATAGCATCCGTGGTCTCAGACGAAGAATTGAATGAGAACTACATCATTCCAGATATTTTTAACAAAGAAGTTGTAAAACGTGTCAGTGAAGTGGTGGCTGAAACCGCACTACGCACAGGCATGGTGAAGACGCGTCGTAACAAACTCGAAAGTCTGACTGTGTAAGTAAAGGGATGTAACAGCGCACGTTCTATACTTTTCGTCAGGATGGGGTATGGAACGTGCGGGATTTAGCGGGCTTAAATTGGTAATGGAGGTAAAATAATTATCGTAACCCAAAAAGGAAAACGTCAGGTGTTCACACGAAACTCTCCGCTCAAACTACGCACCACAATCACATTACTGGTGTGTTCTGTCATTGCTGTCGTCTTGTTTGTCGTGCATTCGGTGTATCTGGCGCAATCAACGCAGCAATCTAAACTGGGTCTGGAAGACAAGGCTATCGCGGTGTTACATACACTGACGGTGACGCCCTTTGTTGCGCAAGCCTTACAAACGCCAATTTTATTACCCGCATTACAGGACTATGTGGAACAAGTCCGCCTTCAAAACGATCTGTTATTTATTGTGGTGATGGATATGCAGGGCATTCGGCATACCCACCCTGATCCAAGCCGGATTGGTAAACACTTTGCCGGTGGTGATGAAGTTAAAGCACTGCATGGGGAAGAATCTATCTCCGAAGCCCAAGGCACACTTGGCCCTTCGTTACGCCTCATCAGCCCACTATTTGATAGCAATCATCAACAGATCGGCGCCATTGCAGTGGGTATCTCGACGGCGAAAGTAGAACAAATTATCGCCAAGAACCGCTGGATCACCTATTGGGCGATTGTTTTTGGCGCCCTGATCGGTACATTGGGCGCGTTTATTCTGGCGCGCCAGATCAAAAAAATCATGTTTGGTATGGAGCCATCAGAAATCGCTGCGCTGTTGGAAGAGCGCAATGCCATGTTGCAATCGATTAAGGAAGGGATCATCGCTGTGAATGCGGATGCTCAGATCACCTTGATTAATGATGAAGCGAAACGACTGCTACGCCAGAATGGCGAGCTGGAAAATTTGCTGCTGACCGAAAGCAGCAAACATTGGCCCGCGTTATTGCATTTACGCCAAGTGTTAGAATCTGGGCAAGCGCGGCAAGATGAGGAAATTGATTTTAACGGCAGCACCTTGCTGACCAACAGCGTACCGGTGCGGGTGAATGGTCAGGTCACGGGTGCTGTTGTGACATTCCGCGATAAAACCGAAGTCAGCCAGCTAGTGCAGCGCCTGACTGGCATCTCGCATTATGCCGAAGCCTTGCGGGTGCAGGCGCATGAGTTCATGAATAAATTGCATGTCATTCTCGGCATGGTCAATCTCCGCGCCTATGATCAATTAGAAACCTACATCATGGATACCGCCAATCATTACCATACCGAAGTAGGCTCGTTGATCCGGCAGATTAAAGATCCGGTCATTGCCGGTTTTATGCTGGGTAAAATGAATCGTGGGCGGGAAATTGGTGTGGATGTCAGCATTACACCGACCAGTTATCTGCCGGAATCAGCACAAGCCGAAGTGACGCACGAGTTAGTTACCGTGCTGGGCAATTTACTGGAAAATGCCATGGATGCGCTGGATGGCCTTGAATCACCCAGTATTGTACTGACGTTTGATCATGATGATGGCCGGTTACGCTGCACGGTGCGCGATAATGGTAATGGCATTGATCCGGCGGTATTACCGCATATTTTTGACCATGGTTTTTCCACCAAGGGCACCCGTCGTGGCATTGGTCTGTTTTTAGTCAAACAGAGTCTGGGGAAACTGGGTGGTACCATTGAATGTGAAAGCAATAAGGGTGTGGGCACACGATTTATTGTTACCTTACCTTATGCCAGCAAGGAGAACGGCCTGTGATTAATGTATTGATTGTCGATGATGACCCGATGGTGGCCGAACTGAATCGCCGCTATCTGGAACAGGTAGATGGTTTTCGCTGGCAGGGCTCCGTCTCGACCATTCAGGCCGCCAAACAGATGCTGCTGGAGGGCGATGCGCCGATCGATCTGGTGCTGCTGGATATCTACATGCAGAAAGATAACGGGCTGGATCTGCTGCCAGTGATCCGCCAGATGCCAAATAATGTCGATGTCATCATGATCTCTTCCGCCAGCGATATGCCCGCTATCAAAAAAGCATTGCGTTATGGCGTGGTCGATTATCTGATCAAACCGTTCCAGTTCACCCGCTTTCAGGAGGCGTTATCGGCTTATCGGGAAGAGCATCAATTATTGGAACAGACCGCCGCGCTGAATCAATCCGAACTGGATACGCTGATCCGTCGTAATAACAATCGAGTGACGCCGGATAAAACTAAGCTGCCGAAGGGCTTGACCAAACTGACACTGCAGTCGGTATGGGAATGGGTTAAGCAAAGCCGGAAACAGGCTTTTTCTACCGAAGAAATGGCGGCAGAAATTGGTATTTCACGGGTGTCGTGTCGCAAATATCTGGTGTATATGGCCGAGATCGGTGTGTTAGATACCGACATTTTTTATGGCTCCGTTGGTCGCCCCGTTTATCTGTATAAGCTGGTGCCGAGCAAAATCGAAGTGATGGATGCCTTATTGCGTTAATAAAACGGTGACCCTAACGAAAAAACGCCAGCACCAGAATGCTGTGCTGGCGGTGTTTGTAAGATTTCTAACGAATGGAACTGACTTGCTATGTCGAGATCATCTTAGATTTCTTTGCTGAAAAAGTGATGTTTAAATAACTAATTAAACCCTTTCCCACATTAATAATCGGGCCTTTGTCCGCATTTTTACTGGCTTTACTGTCGGTCAGACCTCAATTTCATCTATCATTGATACAAACACCATATGACTCGTTTATACCGATTTTTCCCAAATTTTATATTGGAAACATCGGCAAGATCCGTGAGTCATCAATTGGTTATCCCCATGGACTTTGAGTTAGTGAAAAAATTAATGTTAACGACCCGACTGCATCGACAGATCCTTAATCGTGTTGGTGTGATCGTTATTGTGTTGGCTTTTTTGGTCACCGCCAGTTGCATCGGCATTATGAATTGGTTGTATCACAAAACAGATGCGGAACAGGTCTCTGCCGAATTAACCAAAGTCGAATTATTACTGCAAAATGAACGGGAAGGGCTAGGCCGGGCTGTACGGGATTATGCCGTTTGGAATGATGCTTATGCGTATCTAAACCAGCCCAATCGTAAATTTGAAAGCGACAACTTTACCCAGCAATCGCTCGATGTTATGCAATTGGATTTTGTTGCCATGATGACGGCACCGGATAAATTGCTTTTTTCTTCTGCGCTTGACTCAGGAATTCCTGATTTAAAAGCAACACCAGCCATTCGTTCATCATCACTCCTCTCTTTATTGGCCAAATTACCGGAATGGCAAGCAGGGGTTGATGGCGCTGCAAAACCAAAAACGTATCTAACAATGCACAATGGTCGTGCATTAATCATTTCTGTCTCTGGTATTTTTGATTCACTGCAGGAAAATCCATCTGGCGGATTGATGATTTTCGGCCGTTACATGGATGATGATGATCTGAAACGTCTGCAACAATTAGCCGAAATCCGCTTAGAGCTATTCACCTCTGTACCACCAAAAAAATCGGCGAATGATTTTTTTCATACGGAACAAACAGCCAGAAAACAACTGGATGGTTGGCAAGTTCCCGTGATGTGGCTGCAGGTCAGCAAGGATATAAACTGGCAGCCGCGTTATATGCGCATGGCAATATTTACCTTTGGTCTGTTGGTAGTGTTGTTATTTGCTTCCTGGGTGCTACAGCGTTTATTAAATCAATTGGTCGTTGCTCGTATTGAAACTTTTGCCGATCTGGCTTGGCGGCGGACGCAAGGTGAGCGGGTCTACTGGCCTGTTGAAGGGCAAAATGAACTGGATCTGCTGGCTCGTTCATTTAATGAACTGATGGATGAAGTTCAGGCCGCGCAAAAAAATATGCATGACCTGAGTATTACTGATGCATTAACCGCATTGGGAAACCGTCGCGGTATGGAAGAACAGGTCGAGCGAATGATGAAGAGCTGTCAGCTCGGTATGTCACTGACCATGCTACTGATGGATCTGGATGGCTTTAAGCTGATCAATGACAGTCTCGGCCATGCCGCTGGCGATTTATTACTGCAGGAAGTCGCACAGCGTATGCGGCAGGTCATGCGTCGGCAAGATCGATTATTCCGCATGGGCGGTGATGAATTTTCGGTGTTGATGCCAAATACGACGACGGAACAGGGGTTGTTGTTGGCAGAACGGCTGATTGAATTGTTAGTGGAACCGATCCACTTTGGTCATCATAAATTAAGCGTTTCCGGCTCGATTGGTGTTGCGCAGTGGGATGGCAAAACAGATGGTCTGGAGTTAATGCGCCAAGCTGATCTGGCCATGTATGCAGCGAAACGAGAAGGTAAATCCTGTGTGCGTCAGTTTGAAACCGGGATGAGTGGTGTCGCTTCAGAGCGGATGACGTTGGAGCAATCATTACGGCAGGCGATCACTGAACAGTCTATAGAACCTTATTTCCAGCCAGTGATTGATACCAATACCGGTAAGATCTTGTCGGTGGAGATGCTGGCGCGCTGGCAGCGAGATGGTGAGTTTGTGCCCACGCTGGGTTTTATCCGTCTGGCAGAAGATTTGGGTCTGATCCATCCATTGTCTATGCAATTACTGACTAAAGGTTTGACGGCGCTCAATCAGTTCCGTCGGCATGATCCGGAGCTTAAATTACAGATCAATATATCACCGCTGCAATTTGCCGATCGCCAGCTGGCCGTGACAATTCTGCGGATGGTTGCTGAACATGGTTTACCGTCATCGGCGCTGACAGTGGAGTTAACGGAAGGCGCGATGCTGTTATACCCCGAACAGGTAGAGCAAACCATGCGTCAATTCGTCGATGCTGGCGTCAGCTTGCATCTGGATGATTTTGGCACTGGTTATTCGTCACTGGCTCGCTTACGTGATCTGCCGTTTGATACCGTCAAATTAGATCGCTCATTTGTAATGTTATTAGCGGAAGGCGATTCGTCGCTGTCGCAGGCAGTGTTTGATATGGCAACCAGCATGAATATGGAGCTGATAGCTGAAG
>CAIZDF010000351.1 GCA_903931645.1 uncultured Tolumonas sp. | reverse complement strand
GCTCAATAAATTCGTTATACACAGCTCTTATCAATACATCTGCCATTTTAGGCAATTCATTTTTGCCCTTTTCCCATCGGGCGACAGTTTGTGCATCGACACCAAACAACTCGCCTATCGTCTTTTGCGACAAATTCATTTCAATACGAAGAAAGCGATATTCTGCCCCTGTCATGGCTGTTGTTTTATCAACGATTTGCTTGGCGATTAAACGGTGTAATCCATGAATATCATCGATGGACACATATTCTTCACCGTCATCTTCATCCACTGTAAAGCCATTAACAAGGTACACGTTATCTAATCCGCACTCCCTGTAGTGATAGCTTTTCATGTTTGTCCCCTTCACTCACTGTTGCTTAGCCAATAGCGTTTTATGTTCTTTATTTAATCATGACCGTTATCAGTCTCAATGATGGGTCGTAATCACACGATTTAATGCAAATCACAACCTCAATCACATCACCTGCAGCAACGCCTTTCATATTTAACTTCCAATCACCAGCCGGTGTCTGGCTGGTACTTTCTGTTATGACGCTGCTATGACTTTTCAAAACCGACAGGATCTGAGCATCTGTTACTCGCCGCTCAATCATTCGCTCTCGAATATGCTTTGAAAATTTAATTCTACCCGTGTGATTCTCTGCTAAATCCCTGATGATCTGTTTTGCTGAGTGATCAGTTAAGGGAAATTCAGATATAACCGTTGGCTTGGATGTCATACGTGATCCAAAAGTAATATTTAAGCCGATCAAAAAAGCTACCTATCATTTTGATAGGTAGCTCTGAGAAGTCAAGGTAACTTGAGGATATTTCTTTTTAGCAGTACATACTTCTAATGATTCTTCTTAAAATTCTCTGCCTGTTCCAGTACGTTTTTATACACGTCATCGTTCGCTACGGGCGGGAAGCCATAACGGTGCAGTAACAAGATCAGTTCGACTTTCAGCGCGGCTTTGATGTCGTCGCGGTGGCTCCAGTCGGGGTATTGCGCCTGATTATCGACGATGATTTTCATCTCTTTCGCCAGATTGAGCATTTTGTCGTCGTCGTAGGTGAAATCGTATTTCTGCTGCATTGCGGCGAGAATGTCGTAAAACGCCTTCTCTTCCATATCAATGCCCATCGCTTCAAATGAGGTCATTTCTGATTTCAGCTCATTGAACATGCCCACGATCTGCTCAACCATGTCATCGGCAATGACGGTGAACTCTTCGCCGTTAAACAGGTCATTCTCTTTGCGTTCGTTATAGGTTTCGACCAGCCTCTGAAAACGTTGCGAGAAGTCGATGCCTTGCATCTGGTTCACTTTTTTAAAGTCGCTGATCGCTTTCGCTAACAGCTTTTGCAGTAACTGAATTTTAGTGTTCGGCAGTTTGATTTTGCTGATCCGCGCCAGATAGTCTTCGTCGAAAATATCGATCGAATCGGCTTGGTCTTCACCCAACGCGTAGATCTCCTCGACCCCGTCAGATTTCAATGCTTCGGCGATCAGCTCTCGCACACGGGCGTTCATCTGCGTGACATCAGGCGCATCGCCTTTGGTGAGCTTGAACACGATAGAGCGCACCGCCAGATAGAAATGAATATGGTCGCGCTCAAACTGGTCTAAGTGTTCACTGCCACAGCAGATGTCATAGGCCGCCTTCATGCGCTTCACCAACCCCATAAAGCGGGTTTCAAATTTCTTACTCTGTAATACGAATTCAGCCGCGCGGTTAAGGCAATCGAGCTGGGCGCGTGCTTCACCGCTAAAGTAATCTTTACTATCGAACGGGTGGAACATCTGCTTCAACAGATCGAGGTGATTTTTCACCTCCACGACTGATTGGCGAATGTCTTCAAAGTTGGTGGCATCGGCTTTGGAATACATCGCCAGCGCCTGATTCATCTGCCGTTTGATGCCGATGTAATCGACCACCAAGCCTTTGTCTTTGCCTTCATAGGTGCGGTTGACGCGGGAAATAGTCTGGATCAAGTTGTGCTTTTGCAGCGGTTTATCAATGTAAATGGTGTCGAGCGCTGGCACGTCGAAACCGGTCAGCCACATATCGACCACAATGGCGATTTTGAAGTTCGACTTCGGGTTTTTGAACTGTTTATCCAGCTCTTTTCTGTCATCTTTCGTGCCCAGCAGATCGTAAAATTCGGTCTCGTCATCTTTGCTGCGCGTCATCACCATGCGCACCATTTCAGAGGGGATCAGCTCTTTGCTTTCCGCTTCGCTGAGTTGCACGCCATCAATGGCTTGCTTCACGTCAAACCATGCGGGGCGGATCGCTTTTAACTGCTGATAGAAGGCATAGGCAATATCGCGGCTGGCGCAGACAAACATCGCTTTGCCTTTAACGGTGGAACCTTCGGCCACGCGCTGCTCGTAATGGCTGGCAAAATCTTTCGCCAGTGCTTCGAGGCGATCAGGGTCGCCTAAAATGGAATACATATTCGCCGAGGCTTTTTTACTCTCGTCGATTTGATATTCGCTGGCCCCTGCATCGGCGCATTCGTTGTAATACTTTTCGATCTCCACCAGTTTGCCGTTATCGAGGATCACCTTCGCCGCGCGGCCTTCATAGACAATCCGCACCGTGATTTCATCGTTCACCGATTCGGTCATGGTGTAACTGTCGATCACCTCACCAAACACCTCGAGCGTGGCATCAATTGGTGTGCCGGTGAAACCCACAAACGTGGCATTGGGTAATGAGTCGTGCAGGTATTTGGCAAAGCCGTAGGTTTTACGAATGGAATTGGTTTTCTCATCAATCACGATTTTCTGATCAAGATTAACCTGACTGCGGTGCGCTTCATCAGAAATGCAGATGATGTTGCTGCGCTCAGAGAGCAATTGCAGATCTTCGGTGAATTTGTGAATCGTAGTCAGAAAAACGCCACCACTATTACGCCCACAGAGTTTTGCGCGTAAGTCAGCGCGACTTTCCACGGGCTCGATGGTGTCATCACCAATAAAACGGGTGGCGCTGCAAAACTGTTTCGAGAGCTGATCGTCAAGGTCGGTGCGATCGGTGATCAGCACAATGGTCGGGCTGGCGAAATCGACACTCTTCATCAGCAAGCGCGTTAAAAACTGCATGGTGTAACTTTTACCGCAACCTGTTGCGCCAAAATAGGTGCCACCTTTGCCGTTACCCTGTGGTTTACGCGCCTGTTTGATGCTGAAAAAGAGCTTACGAGCGGCGTAATATTGCGGATAACGGCAACCGATTTTGATCTCTTTTTTGGATGTGTCAGGAAAGAAGATAAAGTTTTTCAGCACATCGAGCAGCCGCACGGGGTGAAACAGCCCCTGCACCATGCTGTGCAGCGAATGAATGCCGTTTTGTTCGCGCGATTCGTTGCCGCTAATTTTGCGCCAAGAATAAAAATAGTCGTATGAGGCAAACAGATTACCCATGCGGTTATTCACGCCATCGCTAATGATGCAAAGCGCGTTAAACACAAACAGTTGCGGAATATCACGGCGATAACGGGTGCAAAGCTGTGCCCATGCATGGGCGAGATTGGCCTCTTCTTCACGGATGGCCGTTTTAAATTCAAATACCACCAGCGGCAGACCATTGATGTAAAGAATGGCATCGGGAATACGCAGTTGCTCATCTCTGCCGGTGATCTCAAGCTGGTTAACCACCTTATAGCAGTTGTTATCTCTGGCAGGCAGATAGGTGATTTTATTTTCAGCGACTTGTTGTAACGGCATGGGGTCTGCTACAAACAGTTGCGTTAATGCAGCGGGCAGATGCTGCGTGTCGATCAGCTCGATATAGAGATCTTTCTTATTACGGTCTTCACGTTTGAACAGAAAGCCGTTAGCCAGCCAGTGGCAGAAGGTTTTATTGCTGTCGTAAAGATCGGTGGCGGGAAGCGTAGCAAGCTGACGAATGATGCTGTCGATTTCACTGCTGGTAATATCATCGGCGTGATATTGGCTGGCGAGGTAGGTGCGTAGATCGTCGGTGATCAACACCTGCTCGTTGTTTTTACGCACCAGCGTTTCACCCAACACATGCGTGAAACCCTGCTCGCCAAGCAGCTCGATAATGGCTTGTTCCAGTTTCGCTTCGGTAAATTTCAGACTCATTTCATCATCCCTGATCTTATCCGCTACGCTTAAACGCAGTGTGGAAAGTGCTTATTGAGCAACGCAGTAAAATTACGTTTACGGCGGAACTCCATCGCTAATTCACCGACTGCCGCCTCAAAATCACCTAGCGGATGCTGCTGGCGTTTTAATTGCTTCTGTAAATGCAGCAGAAGATCAGTCACGCGTTGGTAAATCTTATTGTCTGAAATTTCGAGCATTTTTCTGGCCACCTGCAAATAGATAGCAAGTGATTCTGAAGGGGCTGTGGCTACAATGGCATCGGCGACTTTCAGCAACAGCTCAATAGAGATTAAACCCTCTTTTACACATTGCTTCGCTGCATCTGGTTTGCCAATGCTGAGATAAAATTCGCACTGTGCATCGCGTTGGTGTTGATTTTTGGGGTTAGCAAATAACTGTTCGACTTTGGTCAGCAATTCAGGCTCTGGC
The DNA here is from genome assembly GCA_903931645.1 of uncultured Tolumonas sp. Lineage (GTDB taxonomy): Bacteria > Pseudomonadota > Gammaproteobacteria > Enterobacterales > Aeromonadaceae > Tolumonas. Next base: position 5,643 of record CAIZDF010000351.1, on the reverse strand, counting down.
TGACCCAATTCGTCATGCAGTTCTTGTAGTTCCTGAAACGCACGAAAAGACCGTGCATTTTCAAATAACTGCCAACCTAATTTCCATGCCTGCGCGGTTTCACCGAGTGCTATTCTGACCTTGATATCTATATTCGCACAGTTTTGCTTCTCATATTGCGTGGCGACTTTTTTAGCCCGCAGCAGCCAATCTTCGGCATCTAACTCTTCTTGATGATCAAGACACAACTGCGCCAGCGCCAGATAATCGCGGCATTGATAAGCCTGCATCGCCAATAACCGCTCTTCTTCACGCCAGTTATTGATAGCGCGCGCCGCTTTCAATAGTGGTTGCGCATAGACACGCATGCGCCGAGCGATATCCGTGCGATCTTTACCTGATTTTAGTTCATCGGCCATTTCTTCAAGCGTACTTCGGCACATTTTCAGCAGGCAGGCTTCCACTTCGCCAGTCACCGTGAAGTTCGCGTTAATATCAGGGAAGACGTCATATTCACGTTGATTCAGGTGCTCAAACAACCATTGCGCTTTCTTTTCTGCTGGCCAGCTTAACAGCTCAAACAACTCAGGCATTTTTTCACTGATCTGACCTTCAATGCCAAAACGGTAGTCGCCGGAATCATCTATCCGTTCCAGCACTTTATTCAGGCGCATGAGCACATGCTCTGTTAGCTGCCATTGGCTTTCTATTGGCAGGCTCACCATGGCATTCCACAGGCTATCGATTTGTTTCTCTGCGGCAGAAAAATAACTCGAGACTTCGCTCCAACCCCAAATATCGCGGACTGGCAGGGCTTTGGTCACCAGTTTTTTCAGCTCGGCGAGCGACATATCGTTTTGTGACAGTTTGGCTTTCAGCAGCCAGTTTCGCCACTGCAGCTCATCACTTTCGAGCGATTGCAGTAACAGCTCAACTAACTCTGGCGCACTTTTCTCGCTGAAATAACGGCGTAAAACCTGCTCGTCTCTGGTTTCATCTTCAACATCGGCGAGCGGCCCATTCAGCGATAACCCAACCGCCACCGCATGTTTACAGACAGTCATATATTCCGCTGCCGGGCAGGTGCACTGGCATGTGAGCTCGGGTTGTATGGTCATCTTCACCTGATAACTCAACGAGCCTTGCACCGTTGCGGTTGCCGTGTTGCCCTTCATTTTTATATTGCTGACTTTATTTTTCTGAAACAGCAAGACACCTTTCTGGAAAGTTTGCGGCCCGGCGGTTAACAGCAACTCTTCGATGTCAATTAATGGCTTATTGGCTGGTGCGGTGTTCGGGTCGCGTGAACTCATGCGTGTTTTTCCTGTGACAGCATATTCATGATTAAGCGGATGATCGTTTCTTTATGCGCAGGGTCTGACTCGGCAACCAGCAAGGTAATGGCAGCCAGACCATTGTCATTAATAACCACCTCACCCGTTGGATGGTATAAACGGCCATTCCGGTGCAGGAAATCAACAAACAGAAACGCGCCGCTGCGCTTATTGCCATCGACAAACGGGTGGTTTTTCACCACAAAATAGAGCAGGTGTGCCGCTTTGCTTTCAACGGTGGCATAAGCGGGCTCACCAAATACGGTTTGTTGCAGATTTCCCCAAATTGCACTCAGGCCATCACTGCGCAGACGGGCAAAGAGTTCGGTGGCTTCTTCACGAGCAATGAGTTGCTGCTTCAATTCGTTCAGCGCCTGCATGGCATCACCAAGATCAGCGAGGTCACCACCCGTTTGGCCTTTGGGTTCGGTCAATAAGCCTTCATCGTAACGTTGCAACCAGAGAAAGGTTTGTGTGTAGCGGCTGATAATATCAACCAACCCTTTACCGGTTTGTGTCGTGAGTGATGGTGTCTGAATGGCTTTATTGATGAGTGATAATGCTTGCTCTAATTCAGCTGCATTTTGCTCAAACCGCTGGCGATTGATGGTGTAACCCTGCAACAGGTGTTGTTTCAGCGTTTGGGTGGCCCATTGGCGAAATTTCACACCTTGCTGTGATTTCACGCGATAGCCCACCGAGATAATCACATCAAGATTATAGTAATCGACCTGATAGCGTTTGCCATCGTCGGCAGTTGTTGCAAATTTTGCAACAACTTGAGCGGGGAGCAGCTCTTCATCGTTGAATATATTACGAATATGCCGCGATATAACCGATTTATCACGACCAAACAGCGCCACCATCTGGGCTTGCGACAACCAGACGGTTTCGTTTTCCAGTGCGACAGGCAGTTGCAGCGCGCCGTCTTCACTTTGGTAAATTAAGGTTTCCGTGCTCATGGGTTCACCTTTTTATTCGTTGGCCGCTGTAACGACCTCATCGGGCAGATCATCTAACCGCAATTCACCGGAAATGAGTTTTGGAAGCAAGGTGTCGCGGAGTTGTGCTAATTGCTCATTTTGGTCGGTCAATGCAAAATTTCTTGAATACATTGGTTTTAAATAACTCGACACAAATACATCAAGTAATTCAATGTTATTCGGTAACACACAACCAAGCATTTCAAGTTCTTTATAAGTTATTTGAGGAAATGTGCCAGAACGCAACTCGGCAATTCGCTGCAATTCATCTGTGTTTTTTTCTAGTGTCAAAATGAAATACGGTAGTAAAGGGTCAATTTTATCTTTAGCCCTTAACACCATCAATTTGGTTGAAACAACATGGTGGTCTGCATCGAAATTCACAAAAGCAAATCGTTTGTTTTGGGGCCGGATTTCACTAAAAAGAATATCGCCTTTTTGAATAGATTTTTTAGCTTGCCCCGGAAGACCTTCTACTGAGGAATAATTACAGTGTAAAAATCGGCCATTCTCAATATCACCTGTATTTAAAAATATTACCTTTTCAACAGATTTAAGCGGATAAGTTATAGACACGGTATCGACAAGCTGTGTCATATCTTTGCATTCCCACCCCTTCGGCACCCAGCCCAATTCACTCTCTTCAAACTCAGCCGGAAACAGTGCCCGAACCTCGGCGGGTAGTGGCTGAAAGTCTTGACTGGCGCGCACTTGCTGGCGCAGCTCGGCACGAGCTTGTAACGACTCGGGGATCTCATTGCCCGCATCAAGCGCGTTATCGATCACGGGGTCAAAATCGACAAACCACGACTTAAACAGCGTTTGCGCCATCTGTTCGAGGGTTTGGTTAATTTGGCGGTTGATGGTGATTTTTTTATCTATAGTTAATAAAAAATCAGCCACTTCCTGTTGAATTGATAATGGAGGAAAAAAAATATCTAAATCACCGATCTGCTGTAAATTAATGTTTGGTTGAGCAGATTGAGAAATTGAACTATTTACGAAATGAGTGATTGATGGATGCTGTAAAACGTAATGAACAAATTTTGGGTATGCTTTAAACGTATCAATTCTGATTAATGCTAATGCTTGATTCGTATTAGCTGGCAAATGAATTTTTTCTACAAAACCTGATTTCCCTAAAAATGCACCAGCCATAGAAAAAAGTATATCATTCTCAGCAAGCTGTGATCTTTTATACTTTTCATTAATCTCTTCTGAAATATAAACAAATTTTGTTGTATCAATGTTTCCTGAGTAATCAACAGATTCTGCTTTAATGAAGTTAATTCCTTCAATGGTAAAGCCACCATCATTTGCCGTAGGCGTTGACCCTTTAGTTATCTTTGTTGTTATATCTTTTAGTTTTATAGTGTTCCACTTATTCCCCATATCCCAACGCCTCCAGATTCTGACGAATAGATTGATCTAATGCTTCCGCCTGATTCATCTGTTGGAACAAGGTTTGCGACAATTCACGCATCTTAGTTTCGAAAGCAATGCCGTCATCTTCAATATCAGCTGCACCGACATAGCGCCCCGGCGTCAGCACATAGTCGTTGGCTTTCATTTCTGCCGTGGTTGCCACTTTGCAGAAACCAGCGATGTCGTCATATTTTTCGAGCTTACTTTCACCACGAGTGATGCGGTCGGCTAACTCTTCCGGCGTGCTGCGCCATGCATGATAGGTGTCGGCGATGGTGGCAATGTCTTCCAGCGTCAGCTCTTTGGTGGTGCGGCTGATCATGGTGCCCATGTCACGCGCATCGATAAACAGCGTCTCGCCTTCGCGGTTACGGTAGCCGTGCGACAAATCGGCTTTTTTGTTTTTTGTTATAAACCATAAACAGACCGGAATTTGCGTGGTGAAGAACAGCTGACCGGGCAAGGCGATCATGCACTCCACGACGTCGTTTTCGATCATCTTGGCACGGATCTCGCCTTCCCCACTGGTGTTCGAGCTCATCGAGCCGTTTGCCAGCACAAAGCCTGCGGTGCCAGTTTCTGACAGCTTCGACAGCATGTGTAAGATCCAACCGTAGTTGGCATTACCTGTCGGCGGCGTGCGATAGCCCGCAAAGCGCGGGTCATCGGTCAGCTCAGATTCGTTACGCCAATCTTTCAGGTTAAATGGCGGGTTCGCCATAATGAAATCGGCTTTCAGATCTTTATGCTGGTCGTTGAAGAAGGTGTCGGCTGGTTTCTCGCCCAAGTTGCCCGACAACCCACGAATCGCGAGGTTCATCTTCGCCAGCTTGTAAGTGGTGGCAGTGAGTTCCTGCCCGAACACGGCAATATCTTTACTCTTACCCTGATGGCTTTGCACAAACTTCACCGACTGCACGAACATGCCGCCTGAGCCACAACATGGGTCGTAAATTTTACCTTGGTAGGGTTCGAGCATCTCGGCCAGCAGCGTCACGATGCATTTGGGCGTATAAAACTCACCACCGCCTTTACCTTCGGTGGCGGCAAATTTCCCTAAGAAATATTCATACACCCGACCGACCAGATCTTCTTCACTCAGGTGGCATTCATCGGCCAAGGTGTCGATGTTTTCGATAGAGTCAATCAGCGAGGCGAGCTTTTTCACTTCCAAGTTTTGGCGTGAGAAGTAGTTGTCAGGCAGCGCGCCTTGCAGTGACGGATTACGTTTTTCAATGGTCGAGAGCGCGGTGTCGATGAGCACGGCGATGTCATCTTGCTTGGCATGAGCCTGAATAAACGACCAGCGGGTTTCTTCCGGCAGATAGAAGATGTTGTCTTGCTGATAGAAGACATCCATATCAACAAACGCTGCTTTGCCATCTTTGATCAGTGCTTCGCGGCGGGCTTCAAACTTGTCGCTGATGAACTTTAAGAACACCAGACTTAACACCACGTGTTTATATTCTGATGACTCAACACTGCCACGTAATTGATTGGCGGTGTCCCACAGGGTTTCTTCAAACCCCTTCTGCGCTTTCTTTGCCGGTGCTTTTGCCATGATCTGCTAACTGCCTGAATGATTTGACAGTAGTTTACCGAAAATGGCGCCAGATGGGGTGTTTGATATCAAAGAAGCTGAGACAAGTTTTGTACTTTGCCCTATAGATTTAGTGGTTTTATTTTGTGCAAAATCATTGTTAGGCATGTGGGGCAGTAGTAGATTGAATCCATGAATTCCGTTGTTGATGCTTATTTAGAGAGGAAATGCGGGAGGGTTTGGCTTAATAGGCTGTTATGCAACTTAATAATTAATGAGGTTTTTATGGCTGTAAGCCAACAAAGATTAGTTTCACTCCATGTTCTAAAACTAAAAAACCTAGTTGATCTCGATATAGATTTTAATGATTCACCAGTTACCG
>CAIZDF010000350.1 GCA_903931645.1 uncultured Tolumonas sp. | reverse complement strand
TCTTATCAAAAACAATGGGTTATGCATAACACGCTTTCTACCCTTTCTGGGAAGAGGAAGCACGCCCATCTCAGTTATTAACCATGAAAACAGGTCAGGAAATTCCCGATCAAATAAACGCATCGCTGCGGTGGTTCCATCACGGCGTTTAATCCCATAATTATGAATCACTGTTAATGCTCGAAGCCGTTTTTCCGTCAAGCTCCGGCCATTGTGATACATCTGCGATAAAAAACCATTACGCCCTTCAACCGCTGAGGAGCTCCGATGAAATTTTCTGGTCATCCACCCTGCCCAAGCCAGCCAACGTTCCAACTCGCTTTCAGACAATGTAGCGCTAAATGCATCAGTCTGTAAGGCATGAACCGCACGTTGCCAAGCTTGCTTGTACTTTTCTCGCTGCTTGGGATTCTTGGTTTTCTGCCATTGCTGATGCCAGTAAATGACCGGCAATAACGTGTGCGTGAGCCAGTGTTGCGTAACATCATCAATGGCTAAGTCAGTTAAGATCTCTGCGACCCAAAGCCACCAAAACTTAATATTCATGGCCAAGTCTTGGAATTGGTTACGAAATTTTCTCATGATCTGTTTCGGATCAGCTATGTTTTGCGATTTGGCTATTTTTTCAAAAGCGTGTGCTCGTTGCTCTAATCCTGAAATGACAGTTTCAGAATCGTTACAGGTATTATTCAGAATCGAAAACGGATGAATTTCGTCACTAATACCGAGCAGATGTTCATGATAATTCTCTAGTGTTTCTTGACTTTAAGCACAGGCTTGCTGATCAAAAATAGCTCTTTCAAACAAGGCACTATCCTCCGTCATCGATTTTTTTGCTAAGGTTTGCAAGGTTGTTTCATGTTGTTTTTCTGCCTGCGCCTTACGTCGACCTAGCTTTGCTCCCAACCATTTACTGACATCATATTGCGCATGAAAAGTATCGGCTCCTGATTAACAGTCGAACCCCGTAACGGCTAGTTTTATCAACGCTTTAGCACGGTCACTTATGGCGTGATTGACATCCAGCCCCAAGGCTTGCAAGCGTGGAGTCGCTTTCCCAATCCAAGTATCAAAGCTACGGTCGTCACTAATATCTTCTAAGATCAAATAACCCGAAGACAAATCCATCGGCACCAAAATCAGAAAGTCGCCGAAAAAAGTTTCGTCTGCCGCTAAGACTGCGTTGTGTGTCTGGGATGACGCTTCATTCTCGCAGCGCTGCTGAAACAAGGGCAATAATTTTTCCATATTATTCATTTGATTGCGCATTGCCGATGCTGAAGTGCCAACATGGGTATCTATACGTATCAACTGAAAAAATGTAGCCAATTTATCGGCACCGACATGACACCCCATGCCAAAGGTATACAGTACGACAAACACCAGCAACTTTAGCCATTCCGCTCCAGCCTCAGTTTCCCAGAACTCTAACTCCGGATGCTGATTTCGCTTTGCCCGTGACTGTTTGTGCCTATGAACGCAGCTTTTAGACCCCTTAAGCAGCGAGGCCAATTTACGATGGCTCTGTTTGCCACTGCGGACTATTTCAGCGATAATCGCTCGGCTCGTTGCGCGTATTTCTAGTGGTGTTTTGTTTTTTTAGTCATTAACGCATGATACTAGATTGCGTCAACGAGTTGTTGTTTTTGTCCCGGCTTAAGTTGGTAGCCAATTTTTTCTCGAAGGTTCATAAGGTTACATTATATGGACTGAGAATACTGGCGTCCTTTTTACCAAAAAATATATTTAATTGACGGAATAATTACGCCCACTCAAGCAAGCTTTGATGGCACGGTCATAAGCATCTTGCCCCGGCATAGGAGCAGCTGTCTGACCTTGTGCGGCCCGTTTTTGATCTCGCTGCTCGAAGCCTCTCTTCAACCCTCCCGCTGTCGCGCCGATTGCCGCGCCTTTGCCGGCATCACCAGCGATAGCTCCAATCGCTGCCCCCGCCGCTGCGCCGCGTGCGCCTCCACGAAGAACTTCTCCTTTCGGCTGCGTTTGCGGACTTGTCTGACTGGTTTGGGCGGTGCTCGGATCAAAACCGGATTGCTGAACGGCCCACATATGGCATTCGTAGCGATCTTTAGATAACTGTTCGTTACTCTGGCTCTGCATGGGATAAACCATGACTTCCCCTTGCGCCATTGTCGGAAGCAGAGCTGCAAAACACAGCACCGAAGTGATTAGAGAAAATATTTTGTAATTTACTTTATTCATGTTTTCCTCATTAATCATAGCTATATTGTGTACTTCCCAGCTGGGCGGGTGTTCACCCCCGCCACATCGTTTTCTTGAGCAAATCGTCTCTAAAACGTTTAGGACGGGGGTTACAAACGCCATTCTGCGTAAGGGCTTTAATCCAGATAGATACGGCTGATTTTCGAGCCTTGCAGCCCCAATCCAGCCATCAAACCTTTCTGACCGAAGGTTGAAGGCATGCTCGCCGCTTTTCGCTGTCGTAGTCGTGAGTGATTTAGCTACTCCCTTGTCGACGACGACAACACTAGGGCCGACGCCGGCTTGCAAGCCATACGATCCTGCAATGATATTGTAATAACCGGCTGTTCTGCCGTTCTTAAACAAAGCGCCGCCACTACCGTATTGAGCACCTACCAGGAATCCGGCTTTAACGATGCCAAGGGATACCAGTATGCCCTTGGCTCGCTTCGCCAATTGTCTGGTTTCCGGGTTGCTTGCGTAAAAAACCTGCAATGCGGCGTTAGAATCGCGAGTGAT
>CAIZDF010000349.1 GCA_903931645.1 uncultured Tolumonas sp. | reverse complement strand
GCGCGTTTGAAACAAAGTAGTGACTCCATAATACAGTCACGCTCTTTCAGCCAACCATTCTGGATGGCCGCCATATGCATCGCATATTCTCCACTAACCTGATAAGCGAAAGTGGGAACGGCAAATTGTTGCTTAACCCGGTAGACGATATCAAGGTAAGGTATGCCGGGTTTCACCATCACCATGTCTGCGCCTTCCTGCATGTCGAGACCAACTTCCTGTATGGCTTCGTTACTGTTGGCTGGGTCCATCTGGTAAGTATTTTTATTACTTTTGCCCAGATTAGCGGAAGAGCCGACGGCATCACGGAATGGGCCATAATAGCTGGATGCGTATTTTGCGGAATAGGCCATGATCTGTGTGTTGATGAGATTGCGTTGTTCTAACGCAGCACGAATAGCTTTAATGCGGCCATCCATCATATCGGAGGGAGCTACGATATCGGCACCAGCCTGAGCGTGACAAAGCGCCTGACGAACGAGAATGTCGGTGGTCAGATCGTTCAAGACATAACCTTCATCGTCAATAATGCCATCTTGACCATGTGTCGTATAAGGATCAAGAGCAACGTCAGTGATCACACCGAGTTCAGGAAAGTGCTCTTTCAGCGCTCGGACTACCCGCGGAACTAACCCATCATCGTTATAAGCTTCTTCAGCCAGTAGGCTTTTTTGTTCGGCTGGAATGACCGGAAATAATGCAATGGCTGGAATGCCTAAGCGAACCAATTCTTCTGCTTCTTTGAGCAAGAGATCGAGTGATAAGCGCTCAATTCCTGGCATACTGCTGATGCTTTCTCTGCGATTTTCGCCATCTAATACAAACATTGGGTAGATCAAATCATCCACACTTAGTCGATTTTCGCGAACTAAACGGCGACTGAATTCATGTTTGCGGATGCGACGTGGACGACGAAGTGGAAAAGATGATGGTATAAATTGCGGCATGAGAACTCCTGTTGCAGAGGATTTAGCGGCGGGAAATCTTCCACCAACCGTTGAGCCAGCAAATAACGCTAATGGTTAGGCCAGCCGTTGCTAACTGTTCATGAGTGGGTAATAAAATAATGCTGCCCAGCAACAATGCGGCGCCAGTGCCCAGCAGATACCGGGATTGGGCGTGACGTCGATGTTGCTGATGATATTGCTGATAAAGCCCTTTCACCATGTGTTGCTGATGCTGAACTTGTGTCAGGGTATCGTAAATGAGATCGGGCATGTCAGGTAATTTTTCAGCCCAAAACGGTGCTTTCTCTTTAATCGTTCGCCATGCTGCTTGTGGCCCAATTTGCTGACGCATCCAGTGTTCCAGAAACGGCTTGGCGGTTTGCCACAGATCTAATTGTGGATAAAGCTGACGGCCCAATCCTTCAATGTAAAGCAGGGTTTTTTGCAGTAACACTAACTGCGGTTGCACCTGCATATTGAAACGACGCGCGGTATTGAACAAATTCAGCAGCACATGACCAAATGAGATTTCCGCCAATGGTTTAGCAAAAATTGGTTCCAGCACTGTGCGCAGAGCGGATTCAAATTCTTCCACCTTCGTTTCTGGTGGCACCCAGCCTGATTTGACATGCAATTCAGCAACTTTGCGGTAATCGCGATTAAAGAAGGCGAGGAAATTCTCGGCCAGATAACGCTTATCCTGACGATTTAATGTGCCAACGATACCGCAATCAATGCCGATCCACTGTGGATTGTGGGGATGCTCATAGGCAACGAAGACATTACCGGGGTGCATATCGGCGTGGAAAAAACTGTCGCGGAAAACCTGAGTAAAAAAGACTTCCACCCCGCGTTCCGCTAGCAATTTCAGATCGGTGCCATTCGCTTCAAGCGCAATTCGATCTGAGACAGGAATACCGTAGATCCGCTCCATCACCAGCACATTTTCCCGGCAATGATCCGGGTAAACGTGTGGTACATACAAAAGTGGCGAGTTTTCAAAATTCCGCCGTAGTTGGATGGTATTAGCGGCTTCACTCATCAGATTGAGTTCATCTAATAAGGT
>CAIZDF010000348.1 GCA_903931645.1 uncultured Tolumonas sp. | reverse complement strand
GCTGGACAGCTCTTTCGTCCGACTACGGCCAGAGACTGTGGCACTTTGACTGTTCCAAGCTTTGTTATCGCTCCAGCCATCAACAGACATTCGCCATTCATAGCCATTTATAGTGATGATCACATCTTCACCATCCAGTGCTTCGGCAATGGAGATCAACGGCACGGTGGCCGAGAACTGCCATGCCCAGCTGTCATCGTCGTAATCAATGCTGACGCTGGTTGATGGAATTTCTAATCCGTCGCGGGCTCTGACAATCGATGCTGTGTTACTCACCAGATAAACCCTCCGGATTGGAATGATGCGAGCAGCACCGATATCGACCCAGAATTCCAGATCGGTATTTAACTGACGTTCGCGGTAAAAATTGAGGTTAACATCGCCAATATTAAGCGGTGGTGTGATCGGTGGCAGTGTATGGTCACTGATACCCGATAACGGGAATACGGCTTCTTCATACAGTGAGAAGGACTGTTTTGCTATCCAACGCCCTTTGCGGATCAACTGTCGTTGTAATGACACATCCAGCCAGCCCGGCACTTGCCATTTTGCGACTTGCGCACGGTGGTTTCGTGGTAACAACAGCCAGAAAGGGGCAGATGCTGAGTGACCACAACTGATGGCTTCTGCGTGTCTCTCTATCCTGTTTTTATGCGCCTTTGGCAGATCGCGGTATAACCATTCTGGCCGTAATTCAGATTGAGTGGCTTCGGTATAGCGCTCTGTTTTTTGCAATTGGGCTCTGGGTATTAAACCAAACGGATAAGCCGATTTGGTGTTGATGCTGCCGGTTTCCTGCCATTCAACTGGCTTATCCGATGGCGTTCTGGCACCCATATGCCAATCACTGATGCCCGGTTCATGGTGTGCTGGTTCCGCATGTTTTGCCCATATATTGCCACCATACCCTGACGGATCGCGATACACGTTAATATCGTAACCTGCGGTACTGTCAAATTGCAGAGACGTTGATGAGTTAGACGATACGGATGCGTGCAGTACATAATCAGGATCAACATTTCCTTGTGACGGCGTAGATAGCGCTGATATTGAACTGTCATAGATAACAGCTGCCGAGATTTTTGAATTGGCTGCTCGATCGTGGGTAACAACTTCAGTTTTAAAAACAATAGCAGCAGATAAACCAATAGCGGTCGGCTTACTAGCCGCATTTACTGTTGCAGAATAAACCGTTGCAACATAAGCAGCCCCAATATCAAGGTTAACCGGCCCCTGTGCTGCGGCGTTCTGCCATAGGTCGAGATTGACCGGTTCTACCATGATTATGCCTCGGTGATTTGTCCGGCTGTTATCCTGATATAAGCACCCTGGATCAGATCAAGTGTGGGCAATTCAATATCAGCTCCACTGCCGTTTAATCCAATCGTAAGATCTGCAATGGCAACACCATCCCCATTCTTTATTCTGGCCCACCCCGCCTTCCCAGTTACCGTAACCATTTGCTCTGTTATCGCCGCAAGATTGATCACGCCGTTTGTAATTGATGCAACACACGGTTTTGACAGAGGGATAACAATCAGTGCTATTTGGTTCGTTATTGCACCCACCCCATCAGGTGCAGTACCCGTGTAAATTGTTATAGAACCTGCGGTAGCACTAGCATCAATCAAATTGGTGAGTGCCTGCGCTCGGGCATTTCTTACAGCAACGGTATAGGAAAGACTCATGAATATGCCTCAGGTGTCCGACGGTCAGCACCAACCGGCGCATATTTAAAATCCCAGTTATCCTGAGCAATAACGATATAGGTGTCATACATGCTTAGACTGTCAAACCGGTAAGAGCCGTCTGCTGCAGAAACCGTTTCAGCCACCAGATTGAATCGCGAATTCAGACAAACCACATGCTGCCCGGCAGCAATCTGCCCTTTACGGGTAATGACACCGCGAATAAACCCGAGTTCAGATCTCAATGGTGGGCGAATTGAATCAGCTTGATTTACCAGCCTTATGTAATTAAAAGGCCGGAAATTATTAAATGTTTTCCATGTGCTCTGCCCAGGGAATGACTGAGCTAATGTCTCTGTATTCGCTCTTGCCATCCCAATGCCCATTTGAAATACCGTTTCACTCATCGCCAAGGTCCTGTCAAATCAAAACCAATCATTCGAATTCCCTGATCTACACTGTAGGTGTTTGAAGCAAGTCCAGGCTTTGATGCCAGCAACATCCTCACTATTTTGTTTGGAATATTTGGCAAGTTTTTCATATTGGTTGTGTCATATGCGGATGCAGTAGCAAAGGGCGAAATAATACCCGGTAAAAATCCACGAAAAGAAAGATCATCGAATACGGGGATCAAGTCTTTAGTAACGTAGAAACCATTATCTGACGGGTTTGGGAACGTCATTCCTTCGCCCATCGCAGGAGGCCAGTTTTTCCAATTCATGGACACTGAACCGACGAGTTGATGATGACTTCTGGCTAATTTTTTATGGTTTGCATCTGAAAATATTATGAACGAGTTATATCGGTCATAGTAAGCGCCAGCCCATGAAGACCCCCACAGAGCACCAACTGTTGGATATTCTGAATAATTAGTAACGAAACAATGGTAGTTATCGCCAGGTCTAATTGAAATCAAATCCCCGAATGCATACACAGATCGTCTACTATTCACTGCGTATGTCGGAACAAAATAGAATAATCGTGAGTCACCTATTAATTGCCATTCAGCACTGCCATAGTTGTGTGAACAAGGCCATCGATGTTCATACACAGTCGTGAATGTATTGATATCGTTAGGATTTTCTATCATTTGTATTTTTGACAGATAACCACCATTGATGTTCCAACTCGTCCAGGCACTGTTATCGATGTATAATCGTATTGGTGTTGATAGCGGGTCCGTGCGTCTGAAAATAATTTTGTAGTTAGCCGCATCTTCAAACTCGACCGCCCATCCCAATGACGGAATATTCATACTGAGAGTACCGGTCGCACTGGCTGCGGATGGGGTACCGTTATCTAATCCCATAACAACCGTCGTGCTGGTAACAGACAACACACGAAACTCACCGTTGAACCCTGATTCATTGGCGCCTGATATTCCAACAATCTGGTCAGCTAAATATTTATGCCCTGCTGCTACTGTAGCGGTAATGGTTTGTGCTGCACTGCTATAAACCAGTGATGATATGGATTTAATACCAAATCCGGTTACCAACACGGCTTTCAGTAACGCAATCAAACTACCTGGATTAGTAGTGTGGGCGGCACCGGCAACACCGGACGACAGCAGCGGTGCCCCTTCCATTGCCGATGAATACCATTTCACGGGAAACGTCATTATGTTCTCCTGTGCTTATGCAGCACTTGTTTGATGTTGTTCTGTGAGGATGTCCAGGGCAGATTGAATTTCCGGTGTGGCGATTGCGTGCTCACCGTAAATCTGGCGCTGTTCCTGCAATAACCACAACTCAAAATCACGCCCTAACCACCATCCGTCATGGCCGGTATGAACCATGTATCCGATGGCGATCAGCTTCTCGTACATGCCCATGACCAACTCCGGTTAATCTTTATTGATGTTGCCGCGCAGCTGCAGGGCAAACTCATCGCTGTCTACGGCAGCTTCGGATTGCAAAATAGTACGGGCTATCCAGAACGGCGCGTTTGCACCATGCAGGTTGAAACGCAGCACATTGCCGGTGCTCCAGCCAGAACCCCACGCTAAT
>CAIZDF010000347.1 GCA_903931645.1 uncultured Tolumonas sp. | reverse complement strand
TGCATTTCAAGGGGAAAGTCATTGGCGACAAGCGATTCAATTTATAATTGAATCGCGCAATGTCGCTTTCAACGGTCAGGCTATCCAACCGTTAAATATGGCTGTAAACAATTATATTCAGATTATTCCGCGGTTTATTGGCCAAAAACAGCAAGCTCTACCCACGGAAACAGTGTATGCCATGGCTATGCGACATGGCATCATGAGTAAATTAGAAGAGTTGGTTGTAGAGAATATGCTACAGCAGCATAAACTCCATTCCGAAAATATAGCTCGCTGGGGTTTGAATCTTAGTGTAAATGCATTATTCAACTCATCATTCATGATTTGGTTAGAACGCATTTTATTGCGAGAACAAGAAATAGCACCCAATCTAGTGTTTGAAATTGATGAGGAAATACTTGATTGTCATCTTGCCGCCAGTATTCGTATGTTTGAAATGTTGCGCAGAGTCGGCAGTCGCTCCTGCATTTCCAAATTCGGCAGAGGAATGGGATCGTTTCGCCTGTATCGTGAGTTACGGCCTGATTATATCAAACTAGACTCAGCTCTAATTGATACCATTGAACGTGACAGCGCAAGCCAACAATTCATACGTATGATCGTTGAAATTTCACATCGTATGGGCTGTGTGGTTATTGCAGAAGGTGTGGAAAACATGTCTCAACGAGAAACGCTGGAGCGTATGTATATAGATGGTATTCAGGGTCAATTAGTCTCGAAGGTAATACAACTGTAGCGACCAGTTACGAAACTCTCTGTATTTTCAGTAAATTGTTTTTAAAAGGTATTGTTGCAATTTACAGAGGGTTTGATACTATCAGCGGCGTTTCAGTAATGGCGGCCTGGTGGGTCCTCTCGCATCAATAGTTCGTGAATTCGGTCAGGTCCGGAAGGAAGCAGCCGCAGCGGATGACTTGAGTGCCGAGATGTGGCTTATCAGGCCGCCGCCCTTTCAGCCCTCAAAAACTGTTGATTCCCCTAAATTCTTTCTTAATTCCTGCCAAATCTTAGCTGATTCAGAACCATACTGACGTACAACACTTCTTGCTGTTTCAAAAGCACCGTTTTCCGCCAATGTAGCTAACTGATCATAAAACTTCATCGCTAACATCCGCGCAGCAGCATCGGTAAAATAATAACGCCCTACGCGACGATAAAGACTCTTGAAGCCATTAAAAATCAGCGCATAGATCGGGTTACCGGATGCTAAAGCCAGTACATGATAAAGCTGGTAATCAAAATCAATATAAGCTTCTGCGGAATCATCAAGTTCAGTTCGAGTTGCAAGCACTAATAATACCGATGAGGCATCACGCTTGAGTGCAGCATGGATGAAAATAACGCTGATATTGGTGCGGGCAGAAAATAACTGCTCGACCAACTGAGGTAGTTTTTCCTGCTCTAATTTAGCCAGAGTATCCAAAATTCCCAGGCTCGATGTTTCCCAGAAATTATTCACTTTAGTTGGTTTACCATGTTGAATCGTTAACCAGCCATCGCGCGCCAGTCGCTGTAAGACTTCACGTAACGTGGTTCTGGTTACGCCAATCAATTCAGATAACTCTCGTTCCGCAGGCAAAATAGTGCCCGGCGCATAGCGATGATTCCAAATTGATTTGATGATGTACTCTTCAGCGAGCCCGGCAGGACTCTGAGCCTTAAACACAGTGTGTGGCCTTATTTAGTTAACACTTGGAAATCATAGCAAAGGCAGCTAGTAGTGACTATGAAATCGGCCACTATTTATTAATTAAATCAACGGGAGCTAATTTGCGGCTCCCGTTTCTGAGTATTATTCAGCAGCAGCTTGCTGTTTAGCGTGAGCAGCTTTCAATAATGGTTGTAATTCACCCTGCTGGAACATTTCCAGCATAATGTCACAGCCACCAATCAACTCGCCATCGACCCACAATTGTGGAAAGGTTGGCCAATTAGCATATTTAGGCAACTCAGCACGGATATCCGGGTTTTGCAGAATATCGACATACGCAAAAGGAACGCCACAAGCCATCAGCGCTTGTGATGCCTGCGATGAGAAGCCACAGCTTGGCAACTTTGGCGAGCCCTTCATATACAACAGGATTGGGTTTTCTGCGATTTGTTGCTTGATCTTCTCAATAGTTTCCATGATTGCCCCTCTTAAACTGAAATCGAACTGATTTTACTCTATCACTACGGCTTAACAACGTTACCTTTTATAAGGTTATAGCCTAGCCATGGTCTGACAATGCCACTATCTTTTAACTGACGTAAGCAAAATGTTAAATTTTTTACAACAATATGTAGTATATAAGAGTTAAAATTTGCTATAAATCAATTTAGCAAGAAGGTCTGACCTATAGAGACCGTTAATCAAAGAGGAGAGTTTGCAATGGCTTTTGAATTACCGGCACTGCCTTACGAAAAAAATGCTCTGGCACCGCACATTTCTCAAGAAACACTGGAATACCACTACGGTAAACACCATAACACTTATGTTGTTAACCTGAACAACCTGATCCCTGGTACTGAATTTGAAAACAAAACTCTGGAAGAGATCATCAAGACCTCCAGCGGTGGTATTTTCAATAATGCAGCTCAGGTATGGAACCACACTTTCTACTGGCATTCATTGTCACCAAATGGCGGTGGCGAACCAACAGGCGCATTAGCTGATGCGATCAATGCTGCTTTTGGTTCTTTCGAAAAATTCAAAGAAGATTTCACTAAATCAGCAGTCACTAACTTCGGTTCTGGCTGGACTTGGCTGGTGAAAAAAGCTGATGGTACTCTGGCTATCCAGAACACCTCTAATGCAGGTTGCCCTATCACTGATGGTGTAACGCCAGTCCTGACAGTAGACGTATGGGAACATGCTTACTACATCGACTTCCGTAATCTGCGTCCAAAATATCTGGAAACCTTCTGGGCTCTGGCTAACTGGGACTTTGCTGCGAAAAACTTCGCCGCTTAACTCTTGGTTTGATGCTCATTAAAAAGGCGCTGAATTCAGCGCCTTTTGTATTTCTACGAACTCAGTTGGTTATTTCCAACCCGTTACTTCACGTAAGCCCGCAGCAATATCCGCCAAAGAACGCACGGTTTTCACGCCTGCTTCTTCCAACGCCGCAAACTTCTC
>CAIZDF010000346.1 GCA_903931645.1 uncultured Tolumonas sp. | reverse complement strand
CACCCAGCTCTAACCCCAGCTTTTTCACTGTCGCAGCGCATTGGCTCATCAATTGCTTACCAACAGGAGTCGATCCGGTAAAGGTGAGCTTGCGAACCCGGCTGTCGCCACAGAAAACTTGGCCAATTTCAGCCGCTTTGCGACTAATGACTATCTGAAAGACATCTTCAGGAATACCGGCTTGGTGCGCCAGTGTGATCAACGCCAGTGCAGAGAGTGGTGTTTCATCTGAAGGTTTCACTACGATAGTGCAACCCGCACCAAGAGCGGGCGCCACTTTGCGCGTGATCATGGCATTTGGGAAGTTCCACGGCGTGATCGCAGCAACGACACCAATGCTTTGTTTGATGGTCAGAATTCGACGATCACCGCTGGCTGCTGGAATGATGTCGCCATAAACGCGTTTGGTTTCTTCGGCGAACCATTCGATATACGAAGCGCCATAAGCGATTTCACCTTTGGCTTCGGCCAATGGTTTACCTTGTTCTAAGGTCATCAGCAGGGCTAAAGCATCCTGGTTTTC
Source organism: uncultured Tolumonas sp. (assembly GCA_903931645.1). Classification (GTDB taxonomy): domain Bacteria; phylum Pseudomonadota; class Gammaproteobacteria; order Enterobacterales; family Aeromonadaceae; genus Tolumonas. Next base: position 2,285 of record CAIZDF010000346.1, on the reverse strand, counting down.
CAGAATCAGATCAAACCAGCGACGCAGCAGTAAAGCGCGTTGTTTTGCAGGTAAGGCTTGCCAAGCAGGTAATGCCGCACTGGCGCGATCAATCGCGGCTAAGGCATCGCCTGCAGTTTGATTAGGCAGGGTGGCGATAACGGCACCAGTCGCAGGGTTGGTCACAGAGAAAGTGGTGCCAACTTTTGGCGTCATCCACTGCGAAGCTTGCCATTGGCAAAATGGAGCTAGCAACGGATCAATAGATGGGTAGCACATACGGGATCTCCGGTGACTGTGGATGCCCTGAGTTATCGGGCTGATGTGTTCATACTAGCGCGTTATACCGTTGCATAAATGACTAACAATCAACTCTTACATTGAGGAAGTTAAAACAATGGTGCAGGTTTCACTGATTGAGTTAGGGCAGGTAGGCGATTACGAGATCCGCCTGCTGAAAGTGTTCAAAACCGTAGTGGAATGCGGTGGTTTCTCTGCTGCAGAAACTGTGTTGAATATCAGCCGCTCAACGATCAGTGTGCACATGGCTAATCTTGAGCATCGTTTGAAATTAAAGCTGTGCAGCCGTGGCCGTTCTGGTTTTTCCCTCACCGAGGAAGGTGCTATCATTTATGAATCAGTGCGCCGTCTGTTTTCCCAATTGGAAGATTTCCGTTCGACCGTTAATGCGCTGCACGTGCAGCTCTCTGGTGAACTGAAGTTAGTCGCCAGTGATACGATCAGTTTGGATGAACGGTGTCATTTTCCGCAAGTTTTAGGGGAGTTTTGCCGCCAAGCGCCCGATGTTTTCCTGCAGTTTGAAACCGCGCCGATGAATGATATCGAACGCATGATTTTGAACGGGGAAGTAGATGTCGGCTTTATTCCTTACCATCGCAAATTAGACGGTTTGATTTACCAACCATTGTATGAAGAAACCTGCTACTTGTACTGCAGCGATCGTCATCCACTGTTTAACGAGCTGGATGATGAGCTGATCCGTCAAGGTTTAAAGAATTGTCGCTCTGTGCAGGCCGGTATTCAGAGTAACCCGGATGTTGCCATGCAAATGGCGGGGTTAGCCAAAGCCGCGACGGCATATTATTACGAGACACGTGCTACGATGATCTTATCGGGCGCGTATGTGGGTTATCTGCCTGAGCATTATGCAGCTCGCTGGATTGAGGAAGGTAAGCTGCGCATGCTGTTACCGGCTGAACGTTGTTACAAACTCGGTATTGCGGCGATCACGCATCAGTTTGGCCGCTTGAATAAACCGCGCGATTTCTTTATGCGTTTACTGCAAAGCCATATCACCTTTAATTAAGGAATAAAAAAGCGCCGCGAGCGGCGCAATAGGTGGAACTTGCTTGCAGAAAAAAATCGCTAATTAATGCGCCGTAGTGCGCATTTTTTCTGATCGACCACGTAACCATTCCAACGTCAGCAACATCGCTACCGAAATCAAAATCAATACGGTTGCAGCGGCGGCAATCGCCGGGCTTATATTTTCGCGAATACCACTGAACATCACGCGTGGCAAGGTTGCCTGATCAGGGCCTGCCAGATAAAGCGTAACCACCACTTCATCAAAACTGGTCGCGAAAGCGAACAGTGCACCAGAGATCATGCCGGGGCCAATCAATGGCAAGGTGATTTTAAAGAAGGTTAATACTGGATCAGCACCTAAGCTGGCGGCTGCGCGGCTTAAATTCTTGTTATAGCCTTGCAATGTCGCCGTCACCGTAATGATCACAAAGGGAATGCCTAATACCGCATGTACCATAATCAATGAGAAGTAGCTGTTTGCCAGCCCGAGCGGGGCGAAAAACAGATAAGACGACACACCGACAATCACCACTGGCACCACCATAGGCGAAATCAAAATACTGGTTAGCAGTGCTTTACCGCGAAATTCAGCGCGAGTCAGACCAATCGAGGCCAGCGTGCCGAAAATCATCGCGACTAAGGTTGCCGCGGGTGACACGATCATGCTGTTAGCCAGCCCGCGCATCCACTCTGGCGAGGTGAAAAAAGTCTCATACCAGCGCAGCGACCAGCCTTGTAATGGATAAACCAGAAACGCCCCACCATTAAATGACAGCGGGATCATCACCAGCACCGGCAACATCAGGAACAACAGCACCAGACCGCAAAGACTACGGTGAGACCAGTGCCAAATCCGTTCAAAATTAGAAGCATAAGGTTGTAGCATCATGTCATCCTTCTCAATTAGCCCAGACGTAAACGGTTTGCACCGCCGGGCCAGGCAATAGCTGCTGCTAAAAAAATTTGCCCATATCCAT
>CAIZDF010000345.1 GCA_903931645.1 uncultured Tolumonas sp. | reverse complement strand
GCACTAAACTGAAACTGCCTTTAACGATGCCAGACTCACGATTCAGTACATGATGAGAAGGTTGAGGAATAACGGTTAACGTGATCACGATGCCCGCAACCGCCAACAGCGCAATTCCCCAGAATAATGCAGATAAACCAAAGGCATGTGTAATGACCGGGCCTAACACCATGGCGATAGCGAAGGTGATACCAAAACTAACACCAATAAATGCCATTGCTTTGGTCCGGTTTTGTTCGCGGGTCAGATCAGAAAGCAGTGCCATCACCGCAGCAGCAATAGCACCAGAGCCTTGTAAGGCACGTCCAAGAATAATTCCCCAGATAGAATCGGTGGTTGCAGCAACGATACTGCCCAGAGCAAAAACCAGTAAACCGCCGACGATCAGCGGGCGACGCCCTACCCTGTCAGATAATAAACCGAATGGAATTTGGAAAAGCGCCTGAGCCAAGCCATACACACCGATAGCAATACCAATTAGCGCTTGGGTGGCCCCTTGCAAGGCCATACCATAAGTGGTCAAGACCGGTAAAACCATAAACATGCCGAGCATCCGCAATGAAAATACGGCGCCCAGCCCCCAGGTCGCCCGACGTTCTTCGGCCGTCATCTGGTTATCATTCATTACCGCTTATTCCAGATAAGTCAGAAATTGTGCAGGATCTGTTGTAGTAAAATCGATCGACATCATGACACTCAACATAGTGATCGCCACGATCGAAAAAATAAATAACTTTTTCGCCCACACTCTATCATCCGTTGTTTTAAAACCAGCCTGCGCCATTGCAAGCCACCCTGCACTGATCAAGGCAGCGACAACGAAATAGCTGTAACCGGCATAACCGCTTAACGTCAGCATTAATGTCGCTACTGCAAACGCCAGAATATAACGGAAGATGTGATTTTTGGTAACAGAAATGCCGTATTTCACCGGCAAAACCGGTATCGATGCTGCCTGATAATCTTTGAAACGGAAGATAGCAATCGCATAAGAGTGTGGCATTTGCCATAAACTGAAAATCAGTAACAAGATCAAAGCAGCCATATCGAATTGATTACTGACGGCGCAGTAACCAATTACTGGTGGCGCAGCACCCGATAAACTACCAATCAGCGTGCCATATACCGACTTGCGTTTTAGCCAGAGACTATATAAACCGACATAAACCACAAACCCCATAACAGCGAGTAAAGCAGCCAATCGATTGGCCACTATATCCAGTAAGGCAACACCGACCAAACCTAATACAGAAGCATAAATCAGTGTCACTTTGGGCGATATTAATCCCTGCACCAATACCCGGTTTTTGGTACGTTCCATGATGCGATCAATATCTTGATCGATGTAATTGTTAAAAGCACAACCTGATGCGATCACCAGCGAAACGCCGGTGATCGTAGCCAGAAACAGGGGTAAATCCAGGCTTCCTTTGGAAGCTAGGAAAAATCCACCAATCACGGAAACTAAGTTACCAAAAATAATTCCCGGTTTAGTAACGAGCAGGTACTGCTTGATCATGTTATCCGCTCTTTATTGAACCATCATATTGGTATTGAGGTGGAACATGATCCACAGCGAGCCTACCACCAAAATAGCGATGATCAGCACCGTAAACACAAACGCGATCAGGTTCCATCCACCTTCTGACGATGAATTCATGTGTAAGAAATACACCAGCTGCACCAAGATCTGCGCCAGCGCTAAACCGACAATCACATACAAGATGGTGGTATGTGATTCCCCCGGATGCATCACCATCCAGAATGGGATCACTGTCAGAATTACCGATAATATAAAACCAACGATGTACGATTTTACGCTGCCGTGACTAGCACCACCGTGATGTGTTGATGAATGACTCATGGCATAACTCCCATCAGGTAAACAACGGTAAACACACAGATCCAGACAATATCAAGGAAATGCCAGAACAGACTCAAACACATCAGACGAGTGCCATTTTTGGCAGTCAGACCATTTTTCACAATCTGCACCATCAGCACGGCCATCCAGATCAAACCGGAAGTCACGTGCAAACCGTGTGTTCCTACCAGCGTAAAGAACGCGGATAAGAAAGCGCTACGGTCAGGGCCATAGCCTTCATGGATCAGATGGGCAAACTCATTCACTTCCATGCCGATGAATGCCAGACCAAACAGGAAAGTTACGCCCAGCCACTTCATGACTGAGCTTTGATTTCCCTTATTCATCGCCAACATCGCCATACCGTAGGTAAAGCTACTGATCAGCAGGCAGAACGTTTCAACCAATACATAAGGCAGTTCAAAAATGTCTTTTCCACTTGGACCACCAGCAATGCTGGTCGACAAGACTGCATACGTCGCAAAAATACTTGCGAACAAAATGCAGTCACTCATCAAGTAGATCCAGAAACCAAACACTGCATTCGCACCCGCATCATGATGCTCATGCTCATCTGTGTGTGCAGATTGATGATTCAATGTTTCAACCGACATGTTTCACCCCTGCCTGTTTGATATTTGCAAAATGTTCATTTTCAGTTTTTGTCACTACGTCTACCGGCACGTAATAGTCCACATCATCATTAAATGAATGTGCAATCCAGGTAATCACCACGCCCAGCGCGCCAACGATAGCCAGCCACCAGATGTACCAAATCAACGCAAAACCCATCACCAGACTAAACAAGCCGATCATGACACCCGCACCGGTGTTCTTTGGCATGTGAATTTCGTGATATTTCGCTGGCTGTTTATAAGCGATGCCTTTTTCTTTCATATCCCAGAAAGCATCCAGATCGTGAACCTGTGGCACTTCTGCGAAATTATAGAATGGTGGCGGTGAAGATGTTGCCCATTCCAGCGTACGGCCACCCCATGGGTCGCCAGTCAAATCACGGTTTTTGTTGCGATCTTTGATACTAACGGCCAGTTGCAGTAACTGGGTCACAATGCCGCAGAAAATCAGCACAGCACCGAACACCGCCACCAGCAATAAATTGTGATATGACGGATCGATGTTCTGACTCAGACGACGAGTCATCCCCATGAAGCCAAG
>CAIZDF010000344.1 GCA_903931645.1 uncultured Tolumonas sp. | reverse complement strand
CTCGAAGGGCTGCAGCTTTTTGCCAAACATAAAGGCGAGATTCTAAGTGTCAAACAGGGAGAGAAATCATGAGCCATTCCGAACAGAGCTACTATGACATCTTTGCTGACGGTGTTTGGCGCAATAACGTCACGTTTGTTCAGATTTTAGGGTTGTGCCCGTTAATGGCCATCACCACCACTGCCACCAACGGTGTGGGCATCGGCGTATTGACCATGATGGTCATGACCGGTGCCAATCTGATGGTGTCACTGTTGCGTAAGCTAACGCCGAATCAGATCCGTATTCCTATCTTCATTGTCATCATCGCGTTTTTGGTGACGCTACTCGATCTAACCATGAACGCCTGGATGCACGATCTACACAAAGTGCTGGGGCTGTTCATTCCGTTGATTGTAGCGAACTGTGCACCATTAGGCCGAGCTGAAGCGTTTGCCATGAAAAACAAACCATTAGCCGCAGCCATGGATGGTTTTGCAACCGGCATCGGCTTTACCATTGGTGTGACTAGTGTGGGTGCGGTGCGTGAAATTATCGGCAGCGGCACACTGTTTTCGGGTGCGTCATTACTGCTTGGCCCGCATTTTAAATTTTTGGAAATGCACGTATTACCGGGCTACCACGGCTTTTTATTAATGCTGTTACCACCGGGTGGTTTTGTGGTCATGGGGTTATTGCTGGCAGGTATTCGTCTTCGTAAGCGTTTGTTTGCCAAAGCAGCAACGCCTGTGGTTGCCATTCAAGCTGGAGGTTGTCACTAATGAAAATCAGTGTTGCGCATGCCCGAGGCGCTAAGGGCAACTGGTATCATCTCGATTTACCCGAACCCATTACTGCCGCAGAAGCACTGCGCGCTTCACCGGTATTCCAGCATTATCCGGATCTGGATTTAGAAACACATCGCATTGGTATTTTCGGCAAATTTTGCACGCCCGATACTGAGTTGAAAGCGGGCGATCGGGTTGAAATCTATCTGCCAGTGCAACGTGAACCGGATGCCGATGAAGATGAGGAAGAAGATTAATACCTAGGCAAATAACATGAACGGATAAATGGCGTTGAGATAGATTCGAAGCCAGATATTTAAGATAGATATCTTCGTACATAAAAAGCCTGTTAAAATTCCGGAAAATAGTTCGGGCCAGCATTGGCCATTACGAACCACAACCAGAAAAGCTTGTTAAGTTTTCTGGTTGTGGTGTTTCTGGATAAGTTGTAAATGAAAAAAAATACTGTTGTTTCCGGTTTTACCCGCTCACTCTGTTTACTGTTCACTCTGTTATTGCCCACATTGGCACTCGCCTCTGACGGCAGTGGCATGCTGCAATTAGGCGGCATCCGGATTGAATTTATACTCTTCGCTGTCACCCTGCTCGGAGTCGCCCTGTTTCATAACTACACCATGTGGGTGTCATTGGCGGGCCTTTCCGCCATTTTGATCAGTAAATATCTGTTCCTGAATGATTTTTCATTTACTCAGCACATTTTTGGCAGCAGCGGGCATGAAGGGGAATGGCGAGTTCTGCTCAATCTGATCGGCCTGCTGTTTGGTTTTGCGATCCTGGCGAAACATTTTGAAGAGTCAGAGCTGCCGAAAATATTACCGAAATACCTGCCGGATGATTGGAAAGGTGGTTTTGTCTTACTAGTGATGATTTTCGTGATCAGCGCTTTCCTCGATAACATCGCTGCCGCCATGATCGGTGGTGCCATCGCTTTCGTCGTCTTTAATAAACGCGTGCATATTGGTTATCTGGCCGCCATCGTTGCCGCCAGTAATGCCGGTGGCTCCGGTTCGGTGGTCGGTGACACCACCACCACACTAATGTGGATCGACGGCGTTAATCCACTGCATGTGTTGCATGCGTATATCGCTGCGGGCACTGCATTAATCCTATTTGGTGTTATTGCCTCCATTCAACAAGATAAATATCAGCGCATTACCAAAGATGCACCGATTGGTGTCACCGTTGAGTGGAAAAAATTAGGCATCGTTGCGTTGATCCTCGTTTGCGCCATCATTGCCAATTATGCTTTCGACTTCCCCGCTCTTGGCGTTTGGGTCGCTATTCTGCTGGGCGCATTTGTGGTTAAAACACCATGGAGTGAGTTGAAAAATGCCGCAGCAGGAACTGTATTCTTAGTTGGTCTGGTGACTTGTGCCTCGTTGATGCCGGTGGATGAGCTACCGCCAGCAACCTGGCTGACCACATTTTATCTCGGTTTTGTTTCTGCCGTGTTTGACAACATTCCACTGACCAAACTGTGTCTGGAACAAGGTGGTTATGACTGGGGTTTCCTCGCTTATGCGGTGGGTTTTGGTGGCTCTATGTTGTGGTTCGGTTCATCCGCCGGTGTCGCACTCGCCAACATGTATCCGGAAGCGCGTTCTGCCGTGAGCTGGTTGCGTCAAGGCTGGCATGTCGCTGCAGCTTATGTCATTGGCTTCTTCGTATTACTGGCATTATCTGGTTGGGCACCCCATGCCCCACATAAAGCCTCGCAGGAAAACATCGTAAAACAAGAAACCACGACCAAGCCTGATGCATAATCTGCAAAGAATAATTTGTTAACTCAAAGACCACCCTTGCGGTGGTCTTTTTTTGCAGTTTTGTCGCAGATTGTGCGTTTTATCACAAGCCACCTCAAACAACAAAAAACAATATTTCCTTTATTTTCAATTGATTAAATAAAAATTAGCCACGGCACTG
>CAIZDF010000343.1 GCA_903931645.1 uncultured Tolumonas sp. | reverse complement strand
TGGCCCTACGTCAGCATGTGCTAGGTCTGAAAACCTTACAAGAAAATCTGAATCAACTACGTCGTGAGCAAACAAATAAAACAGAACTCAACAAAGATGGCATGCAGCAGCTCGACCGAACCTTACTCGGTTTAGGTAAACAACTGCAGCACCTGAAACGTCACAGCGAAGAAGGTTTCCGTCAGGCTGGCAGCATGATAGAAAACCTGATCCTGGACGCCAAATCACTACTGATGTTTCCATTTTCTTTTGTCGCCGAAGGGTTTGCGCGTTCCGTTCGCGACATTGCCCGTGAACAAGGTAAAGAGGTCACCTTTCAACTCAGCGGTGAAACACTGGAACTGGATCGACGTATATTGCAGGAACTGAAAGATCCGCTGATACATTTATTGCGCAACAGCATTGATCATGGCATTGAATCCCCCGCCGCACGGATACACAACAATAAACCACAACGTGCCACCATTTCGCTGAGTGCAGGTTATACCGATAACGGCAAAGCAGAAATTATCCTGTCCGATGACGGTGCGGGAATCAATTTGCCACAGATCCGCCAAGTAGCTATAGATAAAGGCTTCATCACGCCAGAACAAAGCGCACAAACAGATGATCAGGCACTGATACCACTCATATTTCGTTCCGGTTTTTCCTCCAAACAAGATGTCAGTCATCTGTCCGGCAGAGGCTTAGGCTTGGCGATTGTGCAGGAAAAAGTAGAAAAGCTCGGCGGTACGATCGATGTCAGCTCACAAACCGGCCAAGGAACACAATTTCGGCTCATCTTACCCCTCACCTTAGCCTCTTTCCGCGGTATACAAATTCGCTTAGGCGAGCACCGATTTGCCGTACCAACGTTAAATGTCGTGCGGGTTTTGCGCTTGCCATTAGATCATATCTATACCGTAGAAGGTCGGGAAACATTGCAGGTGGAAGAGCGGATTGTGCCTATCGTTGCCATGTCAGGAATATTAGGTGTGCAAGCTGATCCGGCCGATCTGCAGGAATATCGCATGCTGTTATTACTGGGTAATGAGCATGAACAAATCGCCTTCGCCGTGGATGAAGTCATTGGTGAGGATGACCTGTTACTGAAGCCACTGGGTCCGCAATTGATACGCGTCCGCAATCTCGCCGGTGCCACTTTATTAGGCGACGGCACCGTATTACCGATCCTGAATGCACGCGACCTGCTGAAATCAGCCCAAGGTGGACACGCGCAACCAGTCAAAGTACATGACATTCCAATTGGCAAAATTGAACCTATTCGTCACCGTATTTTAGTGGTGGATGATTCGATCACATCCCGAACCTTGCTGAAAAACGTCTTGGAATCGTATGGTTACGAAGTAAAAACTGCCGTTGATGGCACCGATGCACTGGCGTTATTACAGACAGAACCATTTGATTTAGTGAGTTCTGATGTCGAAATGCCACAGATGGATGGTTTCGAGCTCACCGCCCGGTTACGTGCTGATGAACGATTTGCACGATTACCGATCGTGCTGGTCACTAGTCTGGAATCGCAAGATGACCGACAACGTGGCGTTGAGGTCGGCGCCGATGCCTATATTGTTAAATCCAGCTTTGATCAGAGCAACTTGCTGGAAATTATCCGCAAGTTTATCTAGCCATAGGATGAGGACAACACAGTTATGATACGGGTGTTAATTGTCGATGACTCGGCTACCGCAGCGCACTTACTGAGTCGCCTGTTCAGCAGTGATCCCGAATTTTCCGTGGTAGGCATTGCCAGTAATGGCAACGATGCCATCAAGATGGCCGCAAAACTGAAACCCGACATCATTAGCATGGATGTGATCATGCCGGACATGGATGGTTTTGAAGCCACCCGAAAAATTATGTCCACACAACCGACACCGATTGTCATTGTTAGCTCAGATCAGGTCAGTATGTCTTTTCGAGCCTTAGAAGCAGGCGCGCTGGCGGCCATTGCTAAACCTCAACTGGATAATCAGGCTGCACTTAATAGTCTGCGTGACGAACTGCTATTTACCTTTCGCGCGATGGCAGAAGTTAAACTGGTTCGACGCACACAACGCACGAACAACTCAGTGACCACTCAGCCGCAAATAGCCAAACCATCACAGGCAAAAATTGTTGTTATCGGTGCCTCGACCGGTGGCCCGCAAGCATTACAAGAAATATTGAAAGATCTACCGGTCACATTTCCATTACCAATTGTCATTGTGCAACATATCTCCACCGGTTTTACCGATGGATTAGCTCGTTGGTTAAGCCAAAGCTGTGTGTTGCCAATACATATTGTTACCGAAAATCAGCTACTGCAGAGCGGACACGTTTATATCGCCCCGGAAGAAAAACACCTCGAAATCACCAAAGATAAACGATTAAAACTAGGCACGAGTGAT
>CAIZDF010000342.1 GCA_903931645.1 uncultured Tolumonas sp. | reverse complement strand
TATTTTGGTAAAAAGGGTGTTTTTACTGAACAGATGAAATCACTGGCTGGTTTATCAGCAGAAGAACGTCCTGCAGCAGGGCAGCTGATCAATCAGGCTAAAGAAAAAGTTCAAAACGCATTAAATGATCGTCGTGAAGCATTAACCACTGCTGAGTTAGCTATCAAGTTAGCTGCAGAGACCATTGACGTGTCATTGCCTGGTCGTCGTTTTGAAAATGGTGGCATTCATCCTGTTACCCGCACTATTGAGCGCATGGAACGTATTTTTGGTGAGCTGGGCTTTACGACTGCATATGGCCCAGAAATCGAAGATGACTTCCATAATTTTGATGCATTGAATATTCCCGGGCACCATCCTGCACGCACTGATCATGACACTTTCTATTTCAACCCAACATTGATGCTGCGTACTCACACCTCTGGTGTGCAGATCCGTACCATGGAAAAACAGCAGCCACCAATTCGCATTATTGCTCCGGGTCGTGTTTATCGTAACGATTACGATCAGACGCATACCCCGATGTTCCATCAGGTTGAAGGTTTGCTGATTGATGAAAATATCAGTTTCACGAATCTGAAAGGGATCTTGCACGATTTCCTGCGTAATTTCTTTGAAGAAGATTTACAGATCCGCTTCCGTCCTTCTTATTTCCCGTTCACAGAGCCAAGCGCGGAAGTGGATGTTATGGGTAAGAATGGCCGTTGGTTGGAAGTGTTAGGCTGTGGCATGGTGCATCCGAATGTACTGCGTTCAGTTGGGATTGATCCTGAGAAATACTCTGGTTTTGCCTTCGGAATGGGGGTTGAACGTCTGACAATGTTGCGCTACGGCGTTAACGATTTGCGTGCGTTCTTCGAAAATGACCTTCGTTTCCTCAAGCAGTTCAAATAAGGATCAATCAACATGAAATTTAATAAAGCCTGGATTGATGAGCTGGTTCCAACCTCCTTGTCTGCCGAAGAACTAGCCGCACAGATCACCATGGCTGGTCTGGAAGTCGACGGTATTGAACCTGTTGCTGGTAATTTCAACGGTGTCGTTATCGGCGAAGTTGTTGAGTGTGCACAACACCCTGATGCCGATAAATTACGTGTTACCAAAGTAAATGTTGGCGAAACAGAGCTGCTGGATATCGTTTGTGGCGCACAAAACTGCCGTCAGGGTCTGCGTGTGGCTGTCGCAACGGTAGGTGCGGTATTACCAGGTGATTTTGTTATCAAAAAAGCCAAACTGCGTGGTTTACCATCTCACGGTATGTTGTGTTCATTCTCTGAATTGGGAATCGGCTCTGATCATAGCGGCATCATTGAACTACCTTCCGATGCGCCAATCGGCACTGATGTTCGTGAATATCTGTCGCTGAACGATTCTTGTATCGAAGTCGATCTGACGGCTAACCGGGCTGATTGCTTGGGAATGCTGGGTTTAGCTCGTGAAATTGCCGTGTTAAATCGTTGCGAATTGAACGAACCAGAAATCAAAGCAGTCACAGCTACCTTGTCTGACACTTACCCAATTAATGTGCAGGCAACGGCGGATTGTCCTCGTTATTTAGGTCGTGTATTGCGTGGTCTGAACGTTAAAGCAGAAACACCACTGTGGATGCAAGAACGTCTGCGTCGTTGCGGCCTGCGTTCCATCGATCCGATTGTTGATGTGACTAACTATGTTCTGTTGGAACTGGGTCAGCCGATGCATGCGTTTGATCTGGCGAAATTACAGGGTGCAATTCAGGTTCGCCGCGCAACCGCAGGTGAAAAGCTGACACTGTTAGATCAAACTGAAGTTTCTTTACGTGATGATACGCTGATCATTGCCGATGATCGTGGTGCTATCGCGATGGCCGGTATCTTCGGCGGTGCAGATACCGGTGTCGATGCTGAAACCACTACTGACCTCATGTTGGAATGTGCTTTTTTCCAACCACTGTCTATCACTGGTCGTGCACGTGTATACGGCCTGCGTACAGACTCTTCTCATCGTTTTGAGCGCGGTGTTGACCCACAGGTTCAGTACAAAGCTATCGAACGCGCTACAGCCTTGCTGCTGGAGATCTGTGGTGGTGCTTGTGGTCCGGTGATTGATCAGTCTGCTTCTGAAGAGTTGCCTGCTGCTAAAACGGTAACATTGCGTCGTGAAAAACTGACTAAATTAGTTGGTATTGCATTTGATGATGCCGAAGTGGTCGATATTCTGACTCGTCTTGGCTTGCAGGTTACGGCGACAGAAAGCGGTTGGGTTACCAATGTACCAAGCTGGCGCTTTGATATCGCGATCGAAGAAGATTTAGTCGAGGAAATTGCCCGTATTTATGGATACGACAATATTCCTAATATCGCGCCAGAAGCGCGTTTGACTATGTCTGAGCACAAAGAAGCGGAACAACC